>NZ_CAWNMS010000019.1:0-73029 GCF_963875605.1 Vibrio sp. V04_P4A5T148 | reverse complement strand
AACCCAGCCAATATTGCGTCACGTAAAGCGTCACAAAATGCGCTGGAAGCGTTTGGTAAAATGCTGCCAGAATTTATGGGCGGCTCGGCGGACTTGGCACCGTCTAACCTCACCATGTGGTCGGGCTCTCAATCGCTCACGGCGGAAGATTTCTCGGGTAACTACATTCACTATGGTGTGCGTGAATTCGGTATGACTGCCATCATGAATGGTATCGCGCTGCACGGTGGCTTCGTTCCTTACGGCGCAACCTTCCTGATGTTTATGGAATACGCCCGTAATGCAATGCGAATGGCCGCGCTGATGAAGATTCAGAACATCCAAGTCTACACTCATGACTCGATTGGCTTGGGCGAAGATGGCCCAACCCATCAACCGGTTGAGCAAGTGGCTTCACTGCGTTTGACACCGAACATGAGCACATGGCGTCCGTGTGACCAAGTGGAATCAGCCGTCGCATGGAAGTTGGCGATTGAGCGTAAAGATGGCCCATCAGCGCTGATTTTCTCTCGTCAAAACCTAGCGCAGCAACCACGTAGCGAAGCGCAAGTTGCGGATATCGCGAAAGGTGGTTACATCCTAAAAGAGTGCGCGGGTCAGCCTGAGCTTATCCTGATTGCCACTGGCTCTGAAGTTGAACTGGCGGTGAAAGCCGCAGAGCAACTTACAGCCGAAGGTAAGAAAGTGCGTGTAGTTTCGATGCCATCAACCGATGCGTTTGATAAACAAGACGCAGCCTACCGCGAAGCCGTACTACCAGCCGCCGTGACTAAGCGTATTGCAATTGAAGCAGGTATCGCGGATTTCTGGTACAAGTACGTTGGTTTTGGCGGCAAGATCATCGGTATGACTACCTTTGGTGAGTCAGCACCGGCGGATCAACTGTTCAAAATGTTCGGCTTTACGACTGAAAACGTGGTGAAACAAGCACAAGAACTGCTTGCTTAAGTCTTCTTATTTTTAATGCAAAAGCCCAGCGAGTCATTCGCTGGGCTTTTTTGATCTTGATGTTTATGATGCTTTCCATTCTTCAGGACAGGCTTGACGTAGCGCGTCGATAAACAGACGCAGTTTGAGCGGATGTCTGCCTGCTGGATAATGACAACTAATTTCAGTGGGTGGCGACAACCATTCTGGCAAACATGCTTGCACACTGTTTGGGTGCGCTTGTTCAAAGCCTTTGGCAAACCATGTTGGCAGTAAGCCGATGCCTCTTCCTTTGGCTATTGCATCCGCTTGCATAGCTAAATTATCACTCTGCAAGCGGCTTGTGAGCGCAGGTAAAAGATAGCTGCCGTGAATAGGATGGATGAGAGCCAAAGCTTCTTGGCGAAAAGCGATAAAATCAATCCAAGGATGTTTGACTAGATCCTGTGGATGCTCTGGCATGTCGTTATTGGCAAGATAGTGTGGCGACGCATAAGGTGAATATTGCCAATGGCCGAGCAATTCACGTCTCCAGCCTTGTTGAGCAAACGGGCCAATCCAAATCAATAAATCAGGCTCAAGATGCGACTCTTCTGCCACATATTGGCTGTAGAGTCGAATGTTGATTTCGGTATGGGTTTGCATGAACTCATCCAATACGTTGCTCAACCAGCCACGAATTAAGTTCGGATGAACCACCAAGGTCATTTCACCGCTGATTTGGTTATTAAACTCTTGCAGTGCTTCATGGCTTTTTTCTGCTAATTCAAGCAGTTGTTCTGTATAAACTGCAAAAACTTGCCCAGCTTTAGTCAAAGTTAGGCGGTTGCCTTGCCGAGCAATTAAGGCTTGTCCGAGATCGTTTTCCAAAGACGCCAAACGTCGACTGAGGGTGGACTTAGGCTGTTCCAGCGCTTTCGCCGCCGCAGTCAGGCTTTTGTATTGACAGAGAGCATGGAAAGCTTTGATCGCACTGAAATCATGCATAAGTAAAATGGCCTTTTAATCTAATCATCACTGTGTTCCATATTCGGTATCGACCATTCCATCTGTCTATCTATCTCAATCATCAAAATTATGAATAATCCACTCCTGAAATTAATAATCATTATCATTTAAAGGAGTGGTACATGTCCAGACTCAATCCGCTGAATGTTGCAATTACTGCGGCGCTCGGGTTATTCACCTCATCACACGTTTTCGCTGAAGAAATTCAATCTTATGAGAAATTAGTGGTGACGGCGGCTGGTTTTGAACAAACACAAGCGCAGGCTCCAGCGAGTATCAGTGTGATTACACGAGAAGAGTTGCAATCACGTTATTATCGTGATGTAACCGATGCACTGCGCAGTGTGCCGGGCGTGTTGGTGACTGGAGGTGGTGATAAAACAGACATCAGCTTGCGCGGTATGAGTTCAAACTACACCTTGATGTTAGTCGATGGTAAGCGTCAATCTTCGCGTCAAACTCGACCAAATAGTGATGGCCCAGGTATTGAGCAGGGATGGATGCCACCACTGCAAGCCATTGAACGAATTGAAGTGATTCGTGGCCCAATGTCGACTTTGTATGGTTCAGATGCGATTGGTGGTGTGATCAACATCATCACACGAAAAGATAATCAAGAGTGGTCAGGCAGTGTTCAGTTGGATACGGTTTTCCAAGAAAATCGCAATTCTGGCGATCAGAACGGCGTCAATTTCTTCCTGACAGGGCCACTGGCCGACAATCTTTCTCTGCAAGTTTATGGACAGAGTACCGAACGCGATGAAGATAAGATTGAACGTGGCTACCAAGACAAAAGCTTAAAAAGTTTAACTTCAAAGTTGAACTACCAACTTAATGAGCAGCATGATCTGACTTTTGAAGTGGGTACTTCCGCACAAGATCGCCGAGGCAATGTAGGGTTATCCGTGCCAACGACAGGTTGTAAAGGTGGGTGCGAAGACAGCTTAAACGAATACCGTAGAACCTATATTTCCCTTTCTCACCAAGGGGATTGGGGCGACTATGGTGTGTCGGATACTTATGTCCAACGTGAAGTAAGTCACAATAAAAGCCGTGAGATGGAGATCATCAATACGGTGGCTAAATCAAGCTTAGTGGTGCCATTGACTAACAATACGGCAACCGTAGGCATTGAGGCTTCACATTCAAAGTTAGAAGATTTTACCTCAAATAAAGCCTCTGATTTAACTCAGATTGAAAGCACTCAATGGGCGGCGTTTGTTGAAGACGAGTGGCGCATGACCGAGTCGTTTAACCTAACCTTAGGTGGCCGTGTTGACCACGATGAAAATTATGGTTCTCATTTTAGCCCAAGAGCGTATGGCGTGTGGACCATCAATCCAGCGTGGATTCTGAAAGGTGGCGTGGCCACGGGTTTCCGTTCACCGCAGCTCAGAGAAGTCACGCCAAATTGGGCGCAAGTGAGTGGTGGCGGTAATATCTACGGCAACCCAGATTTAAAACCCGAAACTTCAATCAACAAAGAGTTGGGGTTGATGTACCAAAATGGAGCGGGTCTTAACGCGAGTTTGACTTTCTTCCATAATGATTTTAAAGACAAAATTACCCGTGTTGTGTGCCCCAGCCACATTTGTACTGCAGGTCCGAACGAGTGGGGTTCTGATCCTACTTATCGAGTGAACGTTGATGAAGCGTACACGCGTGGGGTTGAAAGTACGCTCGGTTTACCTATCACAGAAACGGTTTATTTCAACGCGAGTTATACCTTTACTGACTCAGAGCAAAAAACCGGAAAATATCAAGGTATGCCACTTGAGCAACAACCTGAACATCGCTTCAGCGCTGATATTGATTGGCAAGCGACTGACAACTTGAGCAGTTGGTTGAAGCTGACTTATCGTGGAAAAGAGAGCAACCCAGTCACTGGCCCTTCTCGTAGCAGCTTGATTGAGCCAGCTTATCAGTTCATCGATACTGGCATCACTTACGCGCTTTCTTCTCAAGTAAGCTTGAAAGGTGCGATTTACAATCTACTCGATGAAGAAATTTCATACCAAGAATATGGCTATGTAGAAGATGGACGTCGTTATTGGTTAGGTATTGACGTTAACTTTTAAACCATCAATACCGCAAATGAAATGGCTCCCGTTTGGTGAGCCATTTTTTATGGTCATCTTTCTTGTCGTAGCCGCCGTTGCTTGTACCTTGAGTCCGTTTAGAAACGGAATCTTTTGCGACAACTGATGGCTTGGGGTGTTGCTCTTGGTCGCTATCGGTTACTATCTGTACCACGAAAAAAGTTAAGACGATGGAATGATGCTTAAAGTCGCGATCAATGGTTTTGGGCGTATCGGGCGCAACGTGCTGCGTGCGATATATGAAAGTGGAAAAAGTCAGCAGATAAAAGTGGTGGCGGTGAATGAGCTGGCGCTACCTGATGCGATGGCGCATCTACTGCAATACGACACTACTCATGGTCGATTTGGTAAAAAGATCACCAATGATCAAGAGCATATCTATGTTCATCATGGGCTGGATGAGTATGACTCGATTCGAATTTTGCACCTTAGTGAAATCAAACTTCTGCCATGGCGCGATTTAGGCGTTGATATTGTGCTCGACTGCACGGGTGTGTACGGCTCAAAAGCCGATGGTTTGGAGCACATTGAGGCAGGTGCAAAGAAGGTACTCTTTTCACATCCCGGCTCACATGATCTGGATAATACAATCATTTATGGGGTCAACCATGAGACGCTAACCGCAGAACACCGCATTGTGTCGAACGGATCCTGTACCACCAACTGCATTGTACCGATTATTAAAGTGCTTGATGAAGCGTTTGGTATCGATTCAGGAACCATTACCACCATTCACTCGTCAATGAATGATCAACAAGTGATCGATGCCTACCACACCGATTTGCGTCGAACACGTTCCGCAAGCCAATCCATCATTCCAGTGGACACCAAGTTGCACAAAGGAATTGAAAGGATCTTTCCGAAATTTTCTAACAAATTTGAAGCGATATCAGTGCGCGTACCGACAGTTAATGTCACCGCGATGGATTTGAGTGTCACAATTAATACAAATGTGAAAGTTAATGACGTAAATCAAACCATTGTTAACGCATCTCAGTGTACATTACGTGGCATTGTTGACTATACTGAAGCTCCGCTTGTTTCCATCGATTTTAACCACGATCCCCATAGTGCGATTGTTGATGGTTCACAAACAAGAGTGAGCAACGGGCAGCTTGTTAAAATGCTCGTTTGGTGTGATAACGAATGGGGCTTTGCGAATCGCATGCTGGATACGGCACTCGCAATGCAAGCATCCGAGTAGTAGCAGGATGATGGAGATTTATTTATTTTCAGGCTTGAAATAAATAACTCAAATCTCCATATCGATAACCAGTTTGAAGAATTTATAGGCTCGGCAAGGTTGCCGGGTTTCCAAAAACTTTATTTATTAATATTTGAGAGGACAAACCATGTCTGTAATCAAGATGACCGACCTGGACCTAGCAGGTAAACGCGTATTTATCCGTGCTGACCTAAACGTACCAGTGAAAGATGGCAAAGTAACTTCTGATGCACGTATTCTTGCATCACTACCAACAATTCAGCACTGCCTCGCGGCTGGCGCTAAAGTGATGGTTACTTCTCACCTAGGTCGTCCAACTGAAGGCGAATACGCGGAAGAGTTCTCTCTACTACCAGTGGTTAATTACCTAAACGACGCACTAGATTGCGAAGTTAAACTGGCAAAAGATTACCTAGATGGCCTAGAGCTAAACGCAGGTGAGCTTGTTGTTCTAGAAAACGTTCGCTTCAACAAAGGCGAGAAAAAGAACGAAGAAGAGCTATCTAAAAAATACGCCGCTCTTTGCGACGTATTTGTGATGGATGCATTTGGTACGGCTCACCGTGCACAAGCCTCAACTCACGGCATTGGTATGCAAGCACCTATCGCTTGTGCTGGTCCACTATTGGCAGCAGAACTTGAAGCACTAGGCAAAGCCATGGATAACCCAGAGCGTCCATTAGTGGCTATCGTTGGTGGCTCAAAAGTGTCTACTAAACTAACGGTTCTAGAATCGCTATCTAAAATTGCTGACCAACTGGTTGTTGGCGGTGGTATTGCTAACACTTTCATCGCAGCAGCAGGCCATAACGTAGGTAAGTCTCTATATGAAGCAGACTTGCTTGAAACGGCTAAAAAGTTGATGAAAGAGTGTTCTATTCCAGTAGCAACAGATGTTGCTTGTGCAAAAGCCTTTGATGAAAACGCAGAAGCGGAAATCAAAAACGTGGCGGATGTTCAAGATGACGATATGATTTTCGACCTAGGTCCAGACTCAACCGCACAACTGGCTGAAATCATCGCTAACGCAAAAACCATTCTATGGAACGGTCCTGTTGGCGTATTTGAATTCAAAAACTTCGAAGCAGGTACAAAAGGTATCTCTGAAGCGATTGCGAAATCTGCAGGTTTCTCAGTGGCTGGTGGTGGTGACACACTAGCGGCAATCGACAAGTTCGGTATCAAAGCCGACGTATCTTACATCTCTACTGGCGGCGGTGCATTCCTTGAGTTTGTTGAAGGTAAAGTACTACCAGCGGTTGAAATGCTAGAAGCACGCGCGAAAGCTTAATGACTAATGAAAGCGGGAGTGATTCCCGCTTTCTTGTTTGCTGCACGTGTGTTTTTATTCTGATAGAATGACGCCAGTTGTGAGCAAACGTTTGCAAGAATTTAAACTTAACTGTTTTATTTTTAAAACGATAGAAAAAATAGGATCAAATCCATGTCTAAGATCTTCGATTTCGTAAAACCAGGCGTAATTTCTGGCGATGACGTACAGAAAGTATTTGAAGTTGCAAAACAAAATAACTTTGCTCTTCCTGCAGTAAACGTAGTGAACACTGACTCTATCAATGCGGTTCTTGAAGCTGCATCTAAAGTTAAAGCGCCAGTGGTTGTTCAGTTCTCTAACGGTGGCGCGGCTTTCTTTGCTGGTAAAGGCGTTAAACTTGCTGGTCAAGGTGCACAAATCCTAGGTGCGGTTGCTGGCGCGAAATATGTTCACGCTGTAGCAGAAACTTACGGTGTGCCTGTTATTCTTCACACTGACCACGCTGCGAAGAAACTACTTCCTTGGATCGACGGTCTACTAGACGCAGGCGAAGAGTTCTTCGCTCAAACTGGTAAGCCTCTATTCTCTTCTCATATGCTAGACCTTTCTGAAGAGTCTCTAGAAGAGAACGTTGAAACTTGTGCGAAATACCTAGAGCGTATGGCTAAAATGGGTATGACTATCGAGATCGAACTGGGTTGTACTGGTGGTGAAGAAGACGGCGTTGACAACTCAGACATGGATTCATCTGAGCTGTACACTTCTCCTGAAGACGTAGCTTACGCTTACGAGAAATTGAGCGCAGTGAGCCACCGTTTCACTATCGCAGCTTCTTTTGGTAACGTACACGGTGTTTACCAAGCGGGTAACGTGGTACTGACTCCAACTATCCTACGTGATTCACAAGCGTATGTTTCTGAGAAATTTGGCCTTCCAGCGAACTCTCTAAACTTCGTATTCCACGGTGGTTCTGGTTCTTCTGAAGCCGAGATCAAAGAGTCAATCAGCTATGGTGTTATCAAAATGAACATCGATACTGATACTCAGTGGGCAACTTGGGACGGTATTCGTCAGTACGAAGCTGAAAACCATGACTACCTACAAGGTCAAATTGGTAACCCTACGGGTGAATCTGCGCCAAACAAGAAATACTACGATCCACGCGTATGGCTACGTGCTGGTCAAGCATCGATGGTTGCTCGTTTAGAGAAAGCCTTCGCTGACCTTAATGCGATCGACGTACTATAAGTTCATTTATCTGGACTAAGTGATGAACCCGCTCAATGAGCGGGTTTTTTTATGGCCGAGATTCAGACAAAATGACTGGCGGATTGTTAAAATATTGCTTAACCTCTAACAAGCTCATATCAATGCTTCCAAGTAACTATTTGTTTTGTCAGTGTTTACATAAAACTGACTTTGCAACATAACCAAAGTGAGATATTGTGCCAAAAAACTGACACTCTGCTGTCAGTCGTTTTTTGTCTTTGATGTTCAGTGGTAACAACAACATTCAAAATGATTTTATAAAGAGGAAATGCAATATGTCAGGTGAATCAATGGGCATCGAAGCTCCATTAGTCGATGGTTTAGCGCAAGCCAATACTTGGCTGACCAATAATTCAGATCTTTTGATACAATACGGCGTCAATATTATTTCCGCTATTCTGATCCTATTTATCGGTAACATTGTTGTTAAAGCTGTCGCTGGAAGTGTTGCCAAGGCTCTGAAAAAGAAAGACATGGACAAAGCAGTTGTTGAGTTTGTTCATGGCCTAGTCCGTTATACGCTATTTGTAGTGGTATTAATTGCCGCTTTAGGTCGCATTGGTGTGCAAACCGCTTCTGTTGTGGCCATTATCGGTGCGGCTGGATTGGCGGTTGGTTTAGCGCTACAAGGCTCGCTATCAAACTTTGCTGCGGGCGTTTTGATTGTGGCATTCCGCCCATTCAAATCCGGTGATTACGTGGAAGTGAGTGGTACTGCTGGATCGGTTGAATCGATTCAAATTTTTTCAACAGTACTGCGCACGCCTGACAATAAAATGGTGATTGTGCCTAATGGTTCGATCATCAGTGGCCCAATTGTTAACTATTCACGCCATGACACTCGTCGTATTGATTTGGTGATTGGTGTTTCTTATAAGTCCAATCTGCAAAAAACCAAGGAAGTGCTGGCTAAAGTAGTCGCGGCAGAGCCTCGTTTGTTGAAAGATCCTGCACCGACTATTGGTGTAATGGCCTTGGCCGATTCTTCAGTCAATTTTGTGGTTCGCCCTTGGGTGAAAACGGCAGAGTATTGGGCTGTTTATTTTGATTTGTTACAAGCCATCAAAGAAGAGTTGGATAAAGAAGGTATTGAGATCCCATTCCCACAAATGGATGTTCATCTGAATAAAATGAATTAATTCATTTTCAATCAAGTGAAAAGGGCATGAAATGATTATTCAGTTCATGCCCTTTCTTTTTGTTGGTTATACACTTACACCAGATATTGAATTGCCAGCCCTTTTGCAAGGATAAAGGCGATGCTAAACATCATTGCAGCCACGGCCATGTCTATTCCTTTCTTCACGTTAGGCTTTGAGAGCGTCGGCCCCAGCTTCGCAGCACCAATTGATAAAGAATAAAACCATACAAAAGAGGCCATCATGGTTCCTAGCGCAAACGCGATGCGATCATGGCCTTCAAACTGACCACCAATCGATCCCAAAATCACAACCGTATCTAAGTATAAATGTGGGTTAAGCACAGTAACGGCTAACGCGCCTAGAATAACCGTTCGTTTACCACGTGCGATCACTTCGCCATCCGATTCATTAGTGCTTGTTGAAGTGAAGGCACTCCTTAAAGAAATAAATCCATAAAATGAGAGAAAAGCAACACCGCCTAAGGTAACCGAGGTCAGTAAGATTTCGTTACTTGAGAGTAGGGCACCGCCACCAAATATACCCAGAGAAATAAAAATCACATCCAGTAGACTACAGATGGTCGCCGTCGTTAAGTGGTGATTGCGCTTAATTCCTTGGTTTAGCACATAGGCATTTTGTGCACCAATAGGAATAATCATCGTTGCACCTAATCCAAAACCTTGTAGCAAAATCCACACATTCACAGCTCACCTCATCGTAATAATTCAATACAGTGAGCGCACAATAGCGAGAGTATAAAAATAAGTATAATTAATGATTTTAATATTATATTAGTAATACTAATATAATATTAAAAAGGAGCCTAGGATGAGAGGGCTAGATTACAAATGGATTGAGGCATTAGATGCGGTACTGCAACAAGGAAGCTTTGAACGAGCCGCTGAAAATCTCTATATTTCACAATCGGCTATTTCTCAAAGGATCAAGCAATTAGAGAGATTTATCGCCCAACCAGTCCTGATTCGAGAGCAGCCACCAAGGCCAACGCTGGTGGGAAAAAAATTGCTAGGGTTGTATCGTAGGGTGTGTTTGCTTGAAAATGAATTGGTGCCTGAATTGATGAATGAGGAGAATACGCGGCCCGTTTCAATAGCTATTGCCACTAATGCGGACAGTTTGGCCACTTGGTTACTTCCTGCGTTATCGAATACGATGAAAACGCGGCAAGTTGAGTTGAACCTGACGGTTTTTGGTGAGTCACGTACGATCGAAAAAATTAAAAATGGCGAAGTAGCTGGCGCAATAAGCTTAGAATCGCAAGCCATTCCTGGTTGTCATGCTGACTACTTAGGCCGAATGGACTATGTGTGTGTTGCCAGCCCGGAGTTTTATCAGCGTTATTTCTCTCAAGGTGTGAACTTTCATACCTTAAAAAAAGCACCAGCGGTATCGTATGATCAGTATGATGATCTGCATAAAAAATATTTGCATGATCACTTCAATGTGCCAAGAGATGCCGTCATAAACCATACCGTGGGTAGTTCAGAAGCTTTTGTTAAATTAGCCCTATCCGGTGCGGCGTATTGTTTGATCCCTCGCTTACAGATAGCACAAGAGCTCGAAATAGGCACGCTTACCGACATTACACCAGGGTTCATTTTAACCAACCGTATTTATTGGCATCATTGGCAGTTAGAAACGGGAATATTACAGGAAATTTCTCAGGCCATCGTTCAATATGCTCGCCAAGTGTTGCCGCAATGACAAAAGTTCAACGTCAAAGTTGTGTCATTTCATAAGCTATTAACTGTGCTTATATAGAGTATCGCCTATGATGTATTCACCCATTTGACTAAGGTAACTCCCATGAAATTAATGACAAGTGTAACGCTATTATCTGGATTGCTCAGTTTTGGTTCTATGGCGCAGGAAATGAATTTTCCTCATCTTTCAACGACAGGTTATGGTGAAGTCGTTGCGGTACCTGATATGGCTGAGTTTTCAGTTAAAGTGGTTGAATCGACGCTGACGGCGGAGCAGGCAAAAAGAGCGGTCGACAAAGTGGTAGAAGCATTTGTGGCGCGTTTGAAAGAATCCGGTGTGACTTCCCAACAAATATCGAGTTCAAATCTCTACCTTGTCCCTCAATATCACTACCCTAAGTCCGGCAAGCCTGAGTTAGTGGGTTATCAAGCAACAAGAAGTGTCACGGTTGAGGTTGAAGATTTAAGCCAGCTTAATCAATACCTTGATGTAGCGCTCGGTGAGGGCATTAACCAAGTCGACAATATTCAACTTAAAGTTCGGAATCAAGAGCAATACCAGCAACAAGCTCGGCTAGCGGCGATTCAAGATGCGAATATCAAAGCGCTATCATTGGCGGAAGGATTTAAGTTGAAATTAGGTGATGTGTGGCAGATAGACTACAACTCGCCCAGCGTGCAGCCGATTATGATGCGTGCCATGGCAATGGATGCAAAATCTGAATCTAATAGTTACCAAGACTCGACGCTTATTATTCGCGATAGGGTGGACGTAGTCTATCAATTAAACAACTAAGCCCTTACCTAAGCTACTGATTAATTAGTTAATTTAAAGTGGATAAAAACGAGCCTTTACTTCCATAAATTGATTGTATTATTAATCGGTAGCTTTTTGTTTTGTCTATTTTTTAAGATGCTATAATCCGCTCATCACTATTTAGGGTTAATATTTAGACAAGTCATGAGATACACAAAAATAATCAGCATCCTTCTCATCATTTGTTTCTTATTCAGCGCAATAGTGACTGGGTATTACTATCAGCGCTACCAAGAAGTGAAAGACAACGCAACGCAAAACACGGTAGCGGAGGCGTTTGATCAACTCAATGAAAGTGAGCGACAGTATCGGGGGTTGAAAGCTCAGGTCGGTTCCATTATTGATTTGCTTAGTCGAAGCCAAAGTTTGTATGAATTTATTTTTTCTCCTTCAGAGATAAACCAGCAGCATCTTGAAAATATATGGTCTTCTGTTGCTGAAAAGCAGACATGGTATAGTTCGATTACACTTTTGGATTTATCTGGGCATGAGCGACTTCGTATTGATTATTCTGCGGACAACCATTTAGCCTCTAGTGCAAAAAATCTTCAAGACCTTTCACATCATGGTTATGTTGCCTTTGCAGAAAACCTGTCAGAGGGAGAAGTGGGGGTTTGGGGCATTGCATTGGCTAGTGCTCGAAGTGCTGCGGCTACACAGCCGATGCTATGTGTGATTACGCCAGTTACCGTATTAGGGGAGCGAAAAGGCTATTTAGTCCTCAATGTTGATATTTGGTCACAATCTTCGCGTTTAAATCATGTCCGTGATCCACAATTAACTCCTGAGCTGATCGGCGATTCAGGTTTCTATTGGTCTTCCAACGATAAAACCAAATTATTTGGAGACTTATTACCGTCTAATCAATACGAGAATCTTGCACTTCTGCTACCGAAAACTTGGCAGCAAATGCAGACAACTCCTTCTGGCTATGTATTCGAAAATGGCAAGGTTACGGTTTATAAAACCCTTAAATTTGCTTCATTGAAACCTGTTTTTTTGATGATTCAACTCACCGATGAGCAATTAGATCATCGAGCGAAGCGTGACGTCAACGATTTAATCAAAGAAGCTTTTTTTGTCTTCTTCGTTATACTCATTTTTGCGCTTCCCATGGTTTCTATGGCGTTGCATTACCATCATCGAAGTATTGAAAGCAAACTGGCAAGAGCGGCCTTGAATGGTATGTCTGCAGTGATGATCTCAGACAGAAAGCACAAAGTGATGATGGTTAATGGCGAATTTGAAAAGATTACAGGTTTGACTATTGACGAGATAAAAGGCAGTAACGCATTAAAGTTACTGCTCAGTCCAAATGGTATGGAGTTTATGCTCGAGGTGCTTGAAGAGGTATCGCAACAACATTTCTGGGAAGGTGAAGTAGAAATGGTCAATACACAAGGTGAGACTCTAACCGCCATCATGAGAATTCAAGCGATTAAAGAGGCGACTAAAGTCAGTTATTACATCACCTCTTTAGTCGATATTACTCAGTACAAAGTCTTAGAAAACCGATTGCGAGAATTGAGTGAAAAAGATGCGTTAACTCAGCTATGGAATCGGCGTAAATTTGAAGCAGAATTGCAGCATCATACGCACATCATTCAACGTTATCCCGAAAGCCATCATGTTTGTCTCGTCTTAATTGATATTGATTACTTTAAACGAGTGAATGATGAACAAGGACATGATGAAGGTGATCGTGTCATTATTAAAGTTGGTGAAATTTTGAGCCAAACATTGCGTACCACCGATTTTCTGGCACGTATTGGCGGTGAAGAGTTTGCGATTATTATGCCGCACACTTCTGTAGAAGAAGCCGAGACTGTCCTAGACCGATTACGAGTAGCGGTAGAGCAAAGCCTCACCGTGACTATCAGCGCTGGCTTTACTGACTTAACCGCAGATGGTAAACGCTCGTATAAATGCGCTGACATTGCTTTATATGAGGCGAAAACCTTAGGGCGAAATCGAATTTCACTGTGCAAAAGCAGTGATGATCTTGCTTAAGGCATACCGCAAAGAGTGATGGGTTTGGCAAGTAAAGCGTAAATAGCGAAAATAAAAAATCGGGGCAAGCCCCGATTTTTTCTGCTTTGTATTCGACGTTCGATTATAGAACGTGAACAGAAGCTGTGTTGGTTGTACCTGAGGCAACAAGTGCACCAGAAACCATCACTACGATGTCACCCTTCTTGCCTAGACCAGAAGCCAGTGCAATCTCTTTACCATTGATGTAGAACGCATCAGTGCTGTCGATAGTATCAACAACAACCGGTGTTACACCTTTAGTTAGAACGAGTTGAGCCGCCGTTTTCTTGTTAGTAGTTACAGCAATGATGTTCGCAGTTGGGAAGTACTTACGCACTGAACGAGCTGATTTACCCGCTTCAGTTGCGACCACGATAAGTGGAGCCGCCAATTTCTCAGCAGTATCTACCGCACCTTTACATACGGCTTCAGTAATGCGTAGGCGTGGGCTGTCTAAACGAGAACCCAACTCAGCTTGTAGAACGCGGTCTGTACGAGCACAGATTTGCGCCATGATAGTGACCGCTTCAACAGGGTATTTACCTTTTGCTGTTTCGCCAGAAAGCATCACTGCATCTGTACCATCCATTACCGCGTTGGCTACGTCGCCAGCTTCTGCGCGAGTTGGACGTGGGTTCTTGATCATTGAATCAAGCATTTGAGTTGCTGTGATAACCACTTTACGTGCGCGGTTACATTTTTCGATCATCATCTTCTGTGCAAAGATAACTTCTTCAGCAGGGATCTCAACACCTAGGTCGCCACGAGCAACCATGATACCGTCAGAAAGCTCAAGAATTTCGTCGAAGTTATCAACGCCTTCTTGGTTTTCAATTTTAGAGATGATTTGGATATCTGCGCCACCGTTTGCTGTTAGCAGTTCGCGGATTTCACGTACGTCGTCAGCTTTACGAATGAAAGAAGCAGCAACAAAATCAACGCCTTGCTCACAACCAAATTTAAGGTCTGCTTTATCTTTTTCAGAAAGAGCTGGAAGGTTCACTGAAACGTTAGGAAGGTTAACACCTTTGTTTTCACCTAGCGCGCCGTTGTTCAGCACTTTACATTTCACTTCAGTTTCTGTGGTTGCAATCACTTCCATTTCAATCAGGCCGTCATCAACCAAAATTTTGTTACCTACAGTAAGGTCTTTAGCAAAACCTAAGTAAGTCACGGCAACTTTATCTTTGTTACCTACAACGGTTGCATCAGTAGTGAAAGTGAAATCCTGGCCAGCCACGAGATCAACGTCATCACCATTTTCTAGTTTGATGGTACGGATTTCAGGACCTTTAGTGTCTAAAAGGATCGCAAGCTGTTTACCAGTGTTTTCCATTACTTTACGGAAGTTCGCAATACGAGTGCCGTGTTCTACGAAGTCACCGTGAGAGAAGTTCAAACGCATAACGTTCATGCCAGCATTCACTAGCTCAGTAAGCTTCTCTACAGATTCAGTTTTAGGGCCAATCGTACATACGATTTTGGTCTTTTTCATGGAAGGTTCTCTCCGGTAAATATGATTACAATTTGAAGTTGGTTGAGTGTTCTAGCGTCATCACAAGCGGCAATTTTTCTTATCTATTACCCAACAATATTGATGTGATTTTGTGACATTAGAGCTGAAAGTCTTTCAACAGTTTAGTCATTTTATGACCAAGCATTGTCGATTTTGTAGCGTTATTTTGCCACTTATTGAGTTTAAATCGGTTAAGTTGCAAAAGAATAACAGTCAATTCTGTAATTTTTTTTCTTTTCGGCGCGAATTCTACCACCTAATGAGTTCAATATCACTGCCTAAGAATTGTCTTAGGACAAGGTTTTAGCGTGAATTATTAATTTTTTAGATCGAAATAAATAGACAGTAAAGTTTCGATTCGATTATTATTGCTTTCGATTCGTAATCTTTAAGAAAAATATAAATGTCGAAACGAAATACACAACTGAGAAGACACACCATCGCTAACCTTGTGAATGAACAGGGTGAGGTCAGTGTTGATGCACTCTCTGCTCAGTTTGAAACCTCAGAGGTGACGATTAGAAAGGATTTGGCCTCTTTAGAGAAAAACGGTCAACTCTTACGCCGTTACGGCGGTGCGATTGCACTGCCTAAAGAGGTGGTCAATGATGAGTTTAATCCTAAAGTTTCGAATCGAAAGATAAAGCTGGCTAAAGCGGCGGCTAAGTTAATTCGAGACCACAATCGCATCGTTATTGACTGTGGTAGTACTACGGCAGCATTAATTCAGCAACTGAATGATAAACGCGGTTTGGTTGTGATGACCAACTCATTGCACGTAGCGAACGCCCTTAATGAACTAGAAAGTGAACCGACACTATTAATGACGGGCGGTACTTGGGATACCCATTCCGAGTCCTTTCAGGGCAAAGTGGCTGAATCGGTACTGCGTTCTTACGATTTTGACCAACTGTTTATTGGCGCTGACGGTATTGATCTTGAACGTGGCACCACCACCTTCAATGAACTGATTGGCCTGAGCAAAGTGATGGCCGAAGTCTCACGAGAAGTGATCGTGATGATCGAATCAGACAAAGTTGGCCGAAAAATTCCCAACCTTGAGCTCGCTTGGGAGCATATCGACGTGTTAGTGACCGATAACGATCTAACCGTTCAAGATGCCGCATTGATTGAATCGCACCAAGTGCGAGTGATCCGAGCTTAATTAACCCCTATTCAACCATTCCTAAATAAAGGCCTTCGCTTGCGGCTTTAGGGATGAAGCATAAATCTAAAATGGAGTAAAAACCTTATGTGTGGAATTGTCGGTGCAGTAGCACAACGAGATGTGGCTGAAATTTTAGTGGAAGGACTACGCCGCTTGGAATATCGCGGCTATGATTCAGCCGGTGTTGCTGTGGTGGATAGTGCGAGTCAATTAACGCGCGTTCGTCGTTTAGGCAAAGTGCAAGAGCTAGCCGATGCAGTCGAAAAGCAACATGTTGCCGGAGGCACAGGCATTGCGCACACGCGCTGGGCGACACACGGTGAACCTTCCGAAATTAATGCTCACCCACACATGTCGGGCGATATTGCGGTTGTGCATAACGGCATTATCGAAAACCATGAAACGCTACGTGATGTTCTGCGTGAACGCGGCTACCTTTTTGAATCGCAAACCGATACTGAAGTGATTGCTCACCTTGTTGAGTGGGAACTGCGCACGTCCAGTTCACTGCTTGAAGCGGTGCAAAAAACGGTTAAACAACTCGAGGGTGCTTACGGTACTGTGGTGCTTGATCGCAAAGATCCAAGCCGTGTTGTGGTTGCTCGCTCTGGTAGCCCGATCGTGATCGGTTTTGGTGTCGGTGAGAATTTCTTAGCTTCAGACCAATTAGCTTTGCTGAATGTTACACGCCGCTTTATGTATCTTGAAGAGGGTGATGTCGCGGAAGTTACGCGCCGCGATGTGACGGTTTTTGCTGCAAACGGCGAACAGGTGACGCGTGAAATTAGCGAATCTAACGCAGAGCACGACGCTGGCGATAAAGGTAAATATCGTCATTTCATGCAAAAAGAGATCTTTGAACAGCCAACGGCATTGATTAACACCATGGAAGGCCGCATCACCAAAGACAGCGTAGTGACAGAAAGCATTGGCGTGAACGCTGCCGAAATTCTTAGCCAAGTGGAACATGTACAAATCGTCGCTTGCGGAACGTCGTACAACGCAGGCATGACAGCGCGTTATTGGTTTGAAGCATTGGCAGGCGTGAGTTGCGATGTGGAAATTGCCTCTGAATTTCGCTATCGCAAATTTGTCACTCGTCCAAATAGCTTGTTGATCACGCTTTCTCAATCCGGTGAAACGGCAGATACCTTAGCCGCTTTGCGCTTGGCGAAAGAAAAAGGTTACATGGCCGCGATGACTATTTGTAACGTAGCGGGTTCTTCACTGGTTCGTGAATCTGACTTTGCATTCATGACTCGCGCTGGAACAGAAATTGGTGTGGCGTCAACCAAAGCCTTCACTACTCAGCTTGCAACCTTGCTAATATTAGTGACCGCTCTTGGTAAACAAAAGCAGTGCATTAATAAAGAAAAAGAGGCGGAAATTGTTGAAGCACTGCATGCACTGCCTGCGCAAATTAATGCAGCCCTTGCCTATGAAAAGCAGATTGAAGCACTGGCTGAAGATTTCGCAGATAAACACCACACTCTATTCCTAGGTCGTGGTGAGTTTTACCCTATCGCGCTTGAAGCATCATTAAAGCTGAAGGAAATCTCTTACATTCATGCTGAAGCATACGCGGCAGGCGAATTAAAGCACGGCCCATTAGCACTGATTGATGCTGACATGCCCGTTGTCGTGGTCGCGCCAAATAACGAGCTGTTAGAGAAGCTAAAATCGAACATTGAAGAAGTACGTGCTCGTGGCGGTTTGCTGTATGTGTTTGCCGATCAAGACGCTGGCTTTGCGGCTGATGAAACAATGAAAATCATCACCATGCCACACGTGAGTGAAATTACCGCGCCGATCTACTACACCATTCCAATGCAGCTTCTTTCTTATTATGTTGCTTTAATCAAAGGTACGGATGTCGACCAACCTCGTAACCTCGCCAAAGCGGTAACGGTTGAGTGATACAAGGTGGTTAGAGCGCATATTGTCGGAAGACAATAAAGTTTCTATCCTTGGGCTGATGGAGTAGCCCCTTAACCTTGGTGATTGTATTTTCAAATTAATATGACTTAGTATGCTACTGCAGTAAGTCAAATGAGGAGAAATTTCAGTCACCATGATTGATAACGATTTTTGTATCCGTGAAGTGAATGTCTATAGAGATCCCGAACTGTCTCTATCCATAGACAAAGAAACTGGCGAAGAAACCTTAAAGCTTGCTGCACGTGAAAACCAAGAAGAGATTGCCGTCCATGTGTTGGTTGATCCAGATGGTTCACTTGTCAAACCCGTATGCCTATATCTCTTCTGGAAGAAAGATGAAGAGCAGGCTAAAAGCACTGCAACGGATGCAAAAGCGCTACTTCTTTATTTTAGGTTTCTTCATCAGAACAACTTAAACTACTGGCAGTTTCCCCATTCAAAAAGCCGCAAGCAAACATTTAGGTTCGCAGATTTCCTCGTCAGCGCTATCCAGTCGGATGATATTGCAATATCCACAGCCAAGACGTACTTAAGAGTCATTGTAAACTTTTACAAGTTTCTTGGTCGGAACAACCTCATCGAGTTTTCAGAAAGGAACAAGCCGTTTGATTTTGAAATCGTGTCTCTGCGTCAGTCGGGGATGCTGGCTCATTCCCAACGGGTTATTAGTGTACAGACGACTAATTTAATGAAAAAGCTTCCCAGGGAACAAAAGAAACATGTAACTCGGACACTATCGCCTTTAACTCAAGAGCACCTTGAGGCATTTTTAGAGCACATAAAAGAAATCCCAGAAGATAAGGCGCTAATCTTTGAGGTTGGATTGGCCACAGGAATGAGGTTGCAAGAGGTTCTCACCATACCTGAGTCGATCATTTTTAATCCGGATAGTTCATATGCAATTCCAGTGTCTATAGGGCCGAAAAATGGGGTGAAAACAAAGTTCAGTAAACAGCGTTATGTCGAATTCCCGGCATCGCTGATGTTTAAACTCTATCAATACTTATGGTCCCCCTCCCGACAAAAATATACCGCAAAGGGTAAAAATGACGAGCGAAAGCTATTTATTAGCCGCCAGGGTAAACCGTTTAATTCCAATACGATAGAGAAGTCATTTTCAGACATACGAAAGGTGATTTCTGGGCGGTACAGAGATTTTAACTATGCCATTCATGACTTGAGATCAACTTATGCAACCTACACGCTTCATAAGCTTTGGGAGGAGAAAGGTAGCCTGCGGGCTGCTGCTTCAATACTTCAAGAACTGATGGGCCATAACAGTTTTACTTCAACCTTTAAGTATGTCGAGTTCATCGAATCCAATGCCTTGATGCTGGAGCATGCGGATCACATGAGTGACATTTTCCAGTTGTTCGGTGGATCTGATGGCGAAAAGTAGTTTAAGCGGTTCACGGTTAAGGCGACCAGAAGATAGTGCGGTTACAACCTTTCCTACCTGGAGCTATGAATTACTAATCGACAATTTCGTCACATCAGTTGACCTGCAAGGACTGGCGCATTATTTATGTGATCTGACAAAGAAAAAGCAGGATAGACAACCGCAAGTCACCAGATATGCCTATGCTTTTAAGCAGGAACTAGATCGCCAAACGGCCCATGCGACACTGTATAACAGTTTTCTAAAGTTCAAACAATATCTGGTATGGTGCGACCAAAATAGCTTATACCCTTTCTCTGAAACCACCTGGAGACAATATCACCGCCATCTATGGGAGCTTGTTTTGCTTGGCAATGCTTCCGCACCTATATGGCAGATGTCAGAAGGGCAAGAAACGGGATTAAAAGAGCGAACGGCAGGTTATATATTTTCTACAACTGAGCAAGCCTTAACATGGTGTGGTGAAAATGCTTTTCAGTGGGGGAAACAACTGCGACGGTTTCGCTCCGGAAAGCCTAAGTCCTATGAAGCCTATTCAGAGCGGGAACTGCCAATAATCCTGAACCGATTATCTTCTTACTTTTTTCAGTTAGCTATTCCACTGTTAAGTGAATCGCCTCCCTGCGTGATATCCGTTGAAATAAAACAGGCGTTTTTTGATGTTCCAGTAAAGGCTCAGAATAAAAAGGGACGGGCCAAGGACGCGATGATGAATGTCGACACCGCATTTAACCAAGCCATGGCGTGCGGGTATTACCTCCTCAGTTACTTTACCGCGTTTAATACAAGCCAGTTGTTAGACTTGTGCCACCCGGTTACTTGGATAGAAGATAAAAGTGCTGAGTATTACAGACTGACCGCGCTCAAACGAAGAGCAAACAAGGAAGTGCTGTCGCTCGTTGGTGGGGAGGTGCATAAGAAATCTTTACAGTTCATCGAAACACTATTGGCCCTATCCCTTAAATATGCCACTAGAACAAATGACAAATTTCTTTATTGGTTAGATAGAGATGGTGAGCAGCGAGCTTTAAATTCGGCATTGCTTATTAATACCCAGCTATCCGGCCGCCTTCTGTTAATGTCAGACGGAGTATTCAAATCCATCCCATATCTAATGGGTATCCATGCTCACTTTATAGAGACAAGCTCAAAAGGCTATATCGAATTCGATGAGGTGAAGCTGGTAAACAGAACGGTTATAAAGAACAAAAGGGTTATACGTCGATTTTGCAACAGACGAGTGACGACACTTAGCTTTGCTATATTGCATGCCATCATTGTTGCTCACCCGAAAAATAGCTCAGAAGGCGTGAATCTGAAGCACATAATTCTGCCGTTAAAAAAGAGCTTGGAGGATGGGACCTTAAGAGTTGATTTTCACTACGAAAATGGAAATCAAGGCAGCTTCATTATTGATACTAAATACGAAAAGTTCTTAGAACGTTTGGCGGCGTATGCAATAACTCGGCAGCGTAAAAACGTATCAAAGATACATTATCTATTGCCTTTGGGTAGTGAAAGAGAGGCCAGCCAGTGGGAAGGTTTAGCGCCTAACTTGGGGCAATTAGGCGACTATGGGATTCATGTCGGGCAGTTTTTTGCAAATTTGACGTCCAGCCGGTTTAGGGAAACCGCTGCAAAGCTTGCAAGGAGAAAAGCGAATAGAACTGAATTGCACGTTTCACAGATATTAAATAATCAATACCGCACAGTGCTCAAGCATTACAGTGAAGGTAACAGCTATGACAATCAACTGATCATGTCACAAGGGCTGGCTGTTATTGAAAAAATGAGCTCAGGGGCTTCCCTGGAACAATCGAAAGCCGAGTTAGCCTCTGAGTTGGGTGTACCAGTTATCAAGTTTGATGAGTTGATAGGCAGTAAGGCAAACTTGAATGGTGTTGGTGTCGCGTGTTTTCAGCAGAAGGAGCAGAGTGAAAAGAGTAAACTTGCCGACAGTCAAACATGCTTCGATTATGAAAGCTGTATCAAATGCCAGCACGCAAAACTGGTCAATGATGTAGAGCCGCTATATCGGCTGTTGTCCTTTTTAGAATGCATGGAAGAGAGTTGGCTTTACTATCCGGAACGTTTTTCAAGAAACTTGGGTAAGACGGTTGAGCTTTATAAAAAGGTTATTTCTAGCACTGTTTCTCCCGATATCGTCCAACAGGCCCAGTTTAGGCTTGATGCTGAAGGTCGACATATGCTCTGGGATAATCTGGAACTATCTTCTCTTGGCGTAAAAGGAATTTAGGATGATTATTGGAAGTAAGCAATTAACAAGCACCAATACGATTGACGCATCTGTGGAACGATTGCGTTATTTAGCGCGACATGGACTATGGAAAGACTTAGGGCTGGAAGCCGTATCCTTCGAACTAGACGGCACGTCTATTTCGTTATTTGACGATGATGTTTGGGACTTTGAACCCCACAAAGTTGGGACGGAACTAACGCTGGTGAATTTTAGATTTCCAGATTGTGCGGTACCCATTCGACTTATCCAGGAACTTAAAGCAGTTGCACTTGCTTATATATACCACTCACGTGATGCCTATCGCATCAATTCGGTACGCTCCAAGATTGATTGTTTGAAAAAACTTGCTTATTCATTACACGAATCGGGTACATCCTCGTTTGAAGGCCTGACGATTGAAACGTTGAAGAGCCTCATTAAAACAGGTGCTTTTATTCCCCGAGAACTTGATATTGGCGTGATTAACAGCCTCAACGATTTAGCCGATTTTTTACCTTTCAATGTTAATTTGTCTGAGCGATTAACGCTACGAAAGCTCAATGTAAAACAGCCGGCGAAAGAACAGCACCCGGTAATACCTTTGAGAATTTACCTGTCAGCATTAAACGCTTTCACCGAAGAAATACAGTACTGGCACAAATATAAAAGGCAGTTAGAGGAAGTTGTTCTAGTTGCTTTAAAATACGAAATATCTCAGGCCAGAAGGATGATCCAGAAGCTACGCCACGGACAATGTGGTGTTGGCCAACTATTTAATAATGCTGACAAAAAGTATTTTGAATTCGTTTCTGAGCTAAAAAGGCATAAGGTTCCATTAGTCGACTATGGAAAAAACGAACTATGGGATGACATATGGAAGAAAAGCAATCCAACACTTAGAACTGATTTCTATGAACCGTTCCCTGCCGAAGTAATTGGGAATATACGGTTTGGCTCTCATCATGAAGTGAAGGATTTTTGTAGGAAGCTTGATAGTAAATGTAGGTATTTGGTGCTTTGTCTGAGCGGTATGCGAAGTAATGAATTACTACAAATCACCCCAGAGTTTGGCGCACAGACGATTGAACTGGATGGTCTGCCTATACATCTTTTTCATACTAAGCAGCAGAAAATCACACCAGGTTATCAAGGACAAAATGATGTGTATGTAACGACGCGCAATGGGCATCTTGCGTATGACCTTCTGAACGTACTTAATAGGCCGGTTCGTACTTGGCTTGAGAATCAAGGCAGTAAAGTCTGGTTGTTGAATGGTTTAACTCACTTCAGGAAGCCTCGAAGTGTCCACAGTTCAGGAGATGTTCTTAGATCCCTAAGGCGGTTATTTTCCAATCAGGAGCATAGTTTTTCTGTTGAATTGAATTCAGACGACCTTGAAATGCTCCGGCGTAGCGATCCTGAAAAAACATTCAATATCGGTGATAAATGGCACCTTACCCCACATCAGCTCAGGCGCTCTTTGGCATACTACCTAGTTGGGATGCAACTGGCGGATTACCCTCAGCTGAAACAACAATTTAGCCATTACTCAATAGCCATGACCATGTATTATGCTCGAAATGCCAGCTCTTTCAGTAAGATGCATCATGACTTGGAAAAAGAAAAAGCTAGGCAACAAGGTCGGCTATATTCAGCCCTTACGCAAAAGGCTATGAATGGTATCAAGATGGGGGGTGGCCAAGGGAAAAACATGTTTTCAGAGAGTCTCTCCGGAAGAGATATATCGCCCGAATATTTTGAGAAAGAGATTAAGTCGGGCAGAAAGCATATTCACGCATTGGCGCCTGGTATGTACTGTATCAATCGTATGTGCAGTATGAGGATTGGTATCGAGCTATCCGAATGTTCGGATTGTGACTGGTCAATCGTCGAAAGCTCGGCATATGCGCAGGCTGCCAGAGCGGAAAGTGTTACAATTTTGGAAACTTTGCAGACTCAGAATGCTTTGTCACCGGATATTGTCGCTTTCCATACGGTACGTATACAAGCTGCAGAAAAGATCATGGCAGACATGGGCCTGGATTTTGAACGATACCAATTACAGGGTAATGAGAGCTGCGGGCTCATTTCTTCAAAGGTGTGATTTATGACCAAAACTCGAAATCCTGAAGTAACCAGGAAAAAATTATTGGGTGCTTTACAGCGCCTTATTGATCAGAAGCCTGAGCGCCTCTCTGGTAAGTACAAAATTAACGTAAAGTCAGTTCAAGAAGAGGCTGGCTTAAGCCTTGGTTCCGCTTATCGCTATCCTGA
The DNA here is from genome assembly GCF_963875605.1 of Vibrio sp. V04_P4A5T148. Taxonomy (NCBI): domain Bacteria; kingdom Pseudomonadati; phylum Pseudomonadota; class Gammaproteobacteria; order Vibrionales; family Vibrionaceae; genus Vibrio; species Vibrio sp. V04_P4A5T148. Next base: position 48,980 of record NZ_CAWNMS010000019.1, on the reverse strand, counting down.
AGTGATGGATGCGATTGAAGAGCAAAAGCTTGCTATTGCTAAGCGTGATATCAGGAAGCGCTCGGTTAAAACGGACTTAGAAAGGCTACGAGAAGAAAAAGCCAAAGAGAAGGCCCTGAAAGAGAAGTACCGTTCAGCACTTGACGAGGCCAATGAAAAGCTAGATAAGCTATACGCAGAACAAACCATGCAGCAGATGGCGATGTTTAACCTCCTGGATATCGACGACAAAGCTCGTTTGCTACAGGATTTCAAACCCAAAGTTATTAGAATCAAATGAGAGACGTTATTCTTCAAGAAGCAATGTAACTATGATGGGATGGTCGTGTTAGTGAATTTAGGGCACTTTCGGCACTATAACCTTGTGAATAATGTCGCAAAAAGATTAATAGTCACGTTCAAAGTAGTGTACTTTGATCCAATAGTTTAGAGGAATGGGTAATTGCTAGAGCCAGTAAGCAGGTCATTGATACTGCTGTCTAATTAAGCTTACAAGTTGTATCCGCAAAGATGGGTGACTTAGTAATAACCTCCTAAAAATTAAATAACAATAAAACCGTCCTAATTTATACATGCTAAAAGCAAAATAAGTAGGATAAAAAGCAAGGACAGCAAATGTGGTCAGATAAAGAATCAAAAGTTGACTTTCTTAACTTTAATGAGATTGCAGAATCAATAAAAGATCTTATTACTGAGAAAGAGTTAATGCCTATATCTGTTGGTGTATTTGGTGATTGGGGCGCGGGTAAGTCTACAATTTTAGAGTTAACGGCTAAAGCGTTAGAACAGGAAGAACAAGACTATATCCAAATCCAATTTGACGCATGGACATTTCAGGGTTACGACGATGCAAAAGCCGCATTATTAGAAACTATAGCTGCACAGCTCGTTGAAACTGCAAAAGATGATGAAGCGCTACTGACCAAGGCGCTCGATTTTGCAAAACGAATCGACAAAGTAAGGTTCATGGGCTTAATGGCTGAAGGCGCTGCCGCGATATCTGGAATGCCAACTTTTGGCGCAATTCAAAATATTTTTGGATGGGCCAGTGATGCCACTGATGATGAAAATGACGATTTAGATCTTAAAGACCTCCAGAAAGATGCCGAAGAACTTGGCAAAGTAAGTAAAAAAGCTAAAGGACTTATCAAAGCCCAGAAGAAATTCTCACCTCCAAAAGAGATTAGAGAGTTCAGAAAATCGTACATGGCGTTATTAGAGGCTTTCGAAAAGCCCGTCATCGTCTATGTTGATAACCTAGACAGATGTTTACCTGAAAATACAATATCCACGCTAGAAGCGATTAGACTGTTCTTATTTATGCCTAACACGGCATTTGTTGTTGCGGCTGATCCAGACATGATCCGCTTGGCAATTCCACATTTTCATAAAGGTGCATCAGCACGTCATCAAACCGACTACTTAGATAAGCTTATACAGATCCCTGTGCATGTTCCAAAACCCGGCGTTGCTGAGGTTAGGGCATATCTGATGATGCTAATTGCACAAGATAGAAAAATCCCTGAAAAAGAGTTCGACCGTTTAAGACAAGGGCTAGAAGATTCGCTTAAGTTTTCTTGGAAGCAGGAGCAGGTTTCTGTGGATGACTTGCTGGAAGGATGTGAACTTGATTATGTTGCTGAACTAAGAGAAGAGTTCAAGATTGCAGAGCAAATGGCCTCATTACTGGCGGAGTCGGCAAATATTAACGGTAATCCTAGAATCGTTAAGCGGTTACTGAATCAAGTTAGGATGAGGAAAAAGACAGCTCTTCGCAGAGGTATGCAACTCGATGAAAAAACAATAACTAAGTTAGTGATTTTTGAACGTTGCATGGGCATCCAAGCAACGAATAGGTTATATGAACTTATCGATACTGAGAATGGTGAGCCAGCCCTAATAGCTGAACTAGAAAATACAGATAACGAATTTGACGTAAATAAGTTGCCTGATGAGTGGAAGAAAGATTTACGCTTTTTACAGAAATGGTCTCGATTAAAACCTCAGTTCACAGGTGTTGATTTAACTGCCGCAGCATATCTAAGCAGACAAAACATTCCGATGGGCTCATTTAATACTGTTATGTCTGGCGCTGCACAAAAGATGCTAGAAGGGTTATTAAAACAAAAAGTTTCTTCTAGCAAAGCAAGTGCTGAGTTAATAGAGCTTACAGCAAGTGAAGAATACATTTCAGTGATGGATAGCCTCATCGAAGAACTGCGCAAAGTTGAAGATTGGAAGTTAAAAACACCTGGGTTATATGGAGCTAGACAGCTTGCTATGCAAGATGAGAGATGTAAGGCTAATTTCCTGGCCTTCGTGAAGAAGGCTCCAAAAAAACCATGGTTAGCATCAATGATAAAAGATTTAGAGGGAACTAAATAATGGGAACTTCAGCATCAAGTACTGGGCCGAATAATAAGAGTCCACTTTTGCCCCCATGGGCAGAGCAAGGCAATCCAGTGCAAGTGGGAGTTGGTGACGGAAGTGGTCAAGACGGAGGAGCTGACCAGCAAGCGCCGGAAAGCAATGAACCATCGCAGGAAGTCGATAATGGACAGGTGCAAGAACAGATTCCGGGACCTATTCCAAATATCCCATCACCAAATCGTCTGACGGGTGCAAGAAGAGCATTCGGAGATTACGCAAAACCAGGTGGAAATAGCTCTAATTTAAGAGGTTCTCTTAAGAAGTATGCAAAAAGCTCCGGCGGAGGCTCAGGAACAAGTCGCCGATTAGCAAGCGGGATCACAGCGGGTTCCGGCTTATTAGGAATGATGCAAGGTGATAGCGTTAGAGTTAATGATAGAACTCTCTCTCTTTCCGATCTTAATGGGCTATCTACCGACCAAGCAATCGACCGTATCAGCGAGCATTTAACGCCTGAAAATGGTGATGCTAACTCTGTACGATTGGCTCTAGATTTCGCATTAGCAGAAGTCTTACCCGAAGAAGACACATTTGATGAGTCCATGTTTACGGATGAAGTCGTTCAAGAAGCTATCTCGTGCTACTTAACTGATCTTATTTTTCAAGATGTAGTAAATGGCATGGGTAAGGCTTGGTTTCATGCTGAACACCCAAGTAAACATCACAGAATGGAAGAAGAATTAAGGGACCTAATAAAAGTGATAACTCAATCTAAAGTAGAAAAAGTGACGAGTGCCAATGGAGGGAATATATCGCAAGACAATATCACTAAGATACAAATTGATGCGATATCACAGACTGTAGATGAATGGGAGACGTTCAATGGTTAATTTCTATTTTAACAATGACCCATCTCAGCTTCCTGATTACTCAGAAACTTGTCACCCAGTTCAGCTTTTTAATACGCACCCACATGATAGCTCTAAGCATAGTAGGGCTTCTGGTAGTTTACTAAAACGAGTACGTGAACTTGGTATTAGTGTAGATGCAGACGCTATAGATTTGATAACGATAGCCAGCGCGGTTACGGCTGCAGAGACTTTTGAACGTAGAGGCAATGCAGCTGATGCGTGGTCAAGGGTAATGCACCTTCATATTCCGGTCACCGACGATAACTTGTGGAACATGTTATCGGATCGTTTGAGTTCCATTTTGAACTTCTTAACAGGCGATCAGTGGAAGTTTACGTTTTCTAAAACATTGCTTCAAATGCCAAAACCTATTGTTAGCAATAAATCCAAAGCTAAGCTGAATAGCCTTAAAGGGCTAAACTCAGTCTGTCTCTTCTCTGGTGGATTAGATAGTGCGGTTGGAGCAATAGATATATTAAACGGTCAATCTAAATATAAACCATTGTTGCTAAGCCATGCGTACCGTGGCGATGGTGTTAAGCAAAAAAATATTAAGAAACTTCTAAAATCGAAGTATGGTGAGCTTTCTTATAGTATTTCTCCTAGTTTAATGCCACGCCTAAAAGGTAAAACTGATGTCACGATGCGTGGAAGAAGTTTCAATTTTTTAGCTATGGCTGTTCTGGGTATATCAGCTCTAAGAAACGTTAATGATGATGACAGTATTTCAACAATTATTGTGCCAGAGAATGGATATATCTCTATCAATCCCCCGCTTACAAGACGAAGAATCGGAAGTCACAGCACTCGAACTACCCACCCGTATTTTTTAAACCGTCTTGAAGAGCTCTTAAAAGACGCAGGCTTCCACGTAAAATTTATTAACCCATACCAATTCAAAACGAAAGGTGAAATGTTAGCGGAATGTGTTGATCAAGCGGCAGTTGCCAAAGCAATACCATTAAGCGTGTCCTGTAGTCATTGGCACCGCAAGCATATGCAATGCGGTCACTGTGTTCCTTGCTTAATCAGACGCTCTTCGGTTTATCATGCAGGGTTCACTAAAGATGCGCTATATGTCAGCCAGAACTTAAAATTTGTCCATAAAGAGAAAGATACTAGGGATGATCTGCACGCGGTGCAGACTGCGATTATCAGGCTGGAGGAAACCAAAGACTACAAGGGCTGGATAAGGCAAAATGGTTCATTACCTGATGATCAAGCCACGAGAAGAAAACTGGAATCTACAATTAAACGAGGATTGAAAGAAGTAGAAACGTTTCTCAAGGCGAATAAAGTCTAATGATGGATATGCATTGTCATGTCGATCTTTACCCCGATCATGACTTAATCCTAAAAGACATCGTTAATACTGGGGCCTATGTCTTATCAGTTACTACAGTACCTTCGGCATTCGAAGGTACTTGTAATCTAACTCGTGGAATAAGGCACTGCAGAACAGCCTTAGGGTTGCACCCACAGTTAGCTCACCACCGGAAAAATGAGCTTGCTCTGTTTGATAAGTTGATCGGGGAAACTCGGTATATTGGTGAGATTGGTCTTGATGGTTCAAAAGGGTTTAAAGAACATATTGATGATCAGTTATATGTCTTTAACCACATCCTTAAAAAGTGTGAATCTTACAACGACAAGATATTAACTATTCATAGCCTAAATGCAGTCGATATGGTTTTGGGGTGTTTAAATGAGCACCCAAAAGCTGGCACCCCCATCCTTCACTGGTTTTTAGCGACAAAGAAACAGGTATCAAAAGCAATCGACCTTGGTTGTTACTTTTCAATCGGGCCTGCCATGTTAACTTCAGCTAGAGCAAGGAAAGTGATTCATTGGTTGCCAACTGATAGGGTTCTGTTAGAAACGGACGGCCCATTTGCAAAAGTTGATGGGAGCATCCTATTCCCTTCGAATGTTAAAAGTGTAATCGAGTATTTGTCGAATGATTGGGGGGGTTCTCGAGAAGTGGTTATAGAAAAGCTTTCAAATAACTTGAGGAATTTAGTTTCTAGCTAACTTGAGATACTAAAAACATAGGGTAAAACAGCCAAAATTATGACTTATTTGCCTGCAAATCGACCATGCTTTTGTGTTTTTTATGACTAAAAATATGACTACTGATTAATGTAGCTCTAGGCCTTGCTGGCTAAGAGTTTGAACTATTTATCATAATTTAAGTAATACTTTCCACCAAGGTTAAGTCCCATCGTTTTTCTTTGCTCAAACACTTGGCCGAGGTGATGTAAACAAGCGACTCGGCACAAACCCGCTTCTGCCACTTAATGCTTCTAAAGTAGAAACTCATAACGGTTCTATTCCTCCCCCTTTTAGGGGAGGGAATTAGTTTTGTGAGCGTTGGGAGTAAGCCATTTTTAATTTGAAAGCGCCCCTGATAGTGCTATCCAATATGCGAAACTCAGCTCTGTTTTCTTCAAAAGGAGTGCTAGGTTGGGGGAGTGTGTTATAGGGATACCTCCCCTTAAAAAGAGGAGGTATAAACAACCCGAACCACAGGGTTAAAGCGCGTGATGGGTGAGGTATTCGTATGCTTCTTTGGTGCCCATGTAGCGGCTTAAGCTGCGCACCGGAACGTTGCGTAAATCGACCACAATCAAGCCATCTAACGAATCATTAAAATCAGGGTCTACGTTAAAACTGACTAACTTTCCATTTAAACCGAGGTATTGACGCAGTAGTACCGGTACACTTTTCCCTTCATCCAACCGGGCAATCACTTTTGAAAGCAGCTGTAAATCAGCCAATGCACTCAGCAAACTGGCATTCCAAGGAGCTTGTTGCTTGGGGAGTGGGTTACTTGCCTCAACCAAATGGGCGTGTTGGTTATTGTAGTAGTGCTGCGTCATTGTGTCGGCTAATAAACGGCGCGCACTTTCACTGTAATCATTGCTGATACTTACGGGTCCAAATAGGTGCGTATAGTGCGGGTTTCGGTGCACATAGGTTGCGATTCCCTTCCAAAGCAGCAATAGCGGAGCCATACTTTTTTGATACTCAATGTCGACGACTGAACGCCCCATTTCAATTGCATTACCTATGGTATTGAGAAAGCGGTGGTCATACTGAAACAGCGTTCGTGAGTACAAACCTGCAATACCGCTTATCGGCACAATACGGTCGACTAAGCCTAAACGGTAAGCTCCGACCAATTTCTGCGCTTCGCGATCCCAAATGAATAGATGCAGATAGTTGCGATCGTATTGATCGATATCGAGCTCGGTGCCGGTGCCTTCACCTACTAGCCTGAAATTGTGCTCTCGCACTCGTCCTATTTCGTGCAGTAACGAGGGGATGTTTTCTGCGCTGGTACAATACACATCGAATTCGTTATGCCTTAATAGATGATCAGAAAAAGAAAGCTGCTCAATATCGTGTAACAAAGCGCTTAGGGGGAGCCGCTGTGCAATGGGTTGTAACGGCTCATCATTGGTTTTATTGCGCTTGGTTGGGGTGATGTGACTTAAAAGGTAGGTGTTGAGCCTTAAATAGCTGACCAGCGTCTCATCACACAGATGTTGGATTTCTTTATGATTGATCGCATCTCCGATAGCAATTTCGATACGCTGATGCTTTTTATTGAGCAGTTCACGGCCCAACATTAACGTTCTTAGTAGCGGGTGGATTTTTCCGGCCATGTAAAAGCGTTTCGAATTTTGCCCGTTGATGAACACAGGTAACGCCGTCGCTTGATGCTTTTGTATCAGTCGGCTGACTGAACGGCTCCACTGTTTGTCTTCCAGTTTCTGCGTTTTACTATCAACCAATTGTGACACTTCGCCCGCAGGAAACATCAATAGCAGCCCTTCTTGAGCAAGGTGTTTATTGGCAGCTCTCAAGGCTTGCATATTCGCTTTTTGCGCGGCTTTGTCTTCAAAAACATCCACACCAATGAACAGCGAATCTAACTCTGGTACGGTTTTTAAATAGTGACTGGCTAATATCTGCACGTCTGAGCGAATTGAAAGCAGCATCTCAGCCAGAATAACGCCTTCCACACAACCAAGTGGGTGATTTGCAACAACGACTGTCGCGCCTTGAGTGGGAACTTGAGCTAATGATCCTTTCACCACTTGGTAGTCAATACCCAATACCTCTAACGTAAAACGCAAAAATGTTGCGGTATCGCAATGGGGTGGGCGTTGTGCATAAAACTTATCTAAACGAGTTAGGCCTGTCGCCCACTCAGTGAAGTGTTCGCCTAGTCCAAACGGCGTTTTTCTCGGTAATTTAAAAGGGCTTATCGTGAGCATAGCAACCTCGCATTTTATGCTTTGTGCTTATGCTAGAGAGGGAAGATGACAATCTGGCTGCGATTAAGTGAGTAATTGATGGCTGTTTTTTTACAGTTTAATGAAATCCGTCTCAAACTGGAGATAAATTAGAATCTTGGATGCAACAATGATTTTTTAGTAAAACTAAATAATTTATTGCTCACAAAATGAAGCAAATTTGTGTTGATGCGACATTTTTGGTGTTAGCTTGTAATGGCTGTAAAAAATATAAAAATGTCAATTGAACCTTTGTTTTGCTGATCTGGAATAGACGGGAGCTTCGTGCTCCCGTTGCTGTTTTTAGCGCGAGGTTGCTTATTTCTTTTCTTCTTTATTTTGCCTTGCTGCCAATCCATTCATTTAAAAAGAGACTTTACCGCGCAATGATTTATTGGCCGCTATCCGTTTTTTCTCGTCAACTCGCCGACGTTGAGAGCTTTTTGTCGGTTTGGTTGCCCGGCGCGGTTTTTCTATCACCATCGCAGAAAGAATAATTTCTTTGAGGCGTTTGAGTGCATCTTCTTTATTCAGCTCTTGGGTGCGGTGAGATTGCGCTTTGAGGACAATAACGCCCTCTTTGGTCATTCTGGAATCTGGTCTTTCGAGTAATTTTTGTTTGTAGATGTCCGGTAACGTTGAGCGTCTGATGTCAAAACGTAAGTGGATCGCACTGGAGACTTTATTGACGTTTTGCCCGCCATTTCCGGCTGCACGAATCGCAGTAAGTTCGATTTCCCAGTCTGCCAGTTCAATAGTGTTGGATAGTTTGAGCATACAACCAAAGTAAAAATGTGTTCAATCCGCATTCTAGTTGAGGTGGCTAAGGTTATCTACCGCAGATTGTGGCTAGATTAGGAAAAGCAATACAGAGTGACGTATTGCGAAATCGCAGCGAAAACTTGCTTGATACGAGCAAGTTTCTACCCGGACGAGCAAGTTCTTGCTCGAAAATGAAAGCTTATAATCTAATTTATTGAAATTTAACTATTTTTGTTTTGGCATCCCCTTTGCTTTAAGAAACATTACATAACGCGATGCAATTTCCATCGCTTTTTCTTACTGAATAAGGATTAAGTCATGCCAACTCCATGTTATATCTCTATCGAAGGCGAAACTCAGGGTCTCATCACTGCAGGCGCTCTTTCTACTGACTCTATCGGCGATGCTTTCGTTGAAGGTCATGAAGATCAAATGTTGGTTCAAATGTTTGACCACGTTGTGACAGTACCGACTGACCCACAATCAGGTCAGCCTTCTGGTCAACGTGTTCACAAACCATTCAAATTCACCGTTGCGCTAAATAAAGCGGTTCCTCTTCTTTATAACGCGTTGGCGTCTGGCGAGAAGATGAAATCGGTTGAGTTAAAATGGTACCGCACTTCTATCGAAGGTAAACAAGAGAACTTCTTCACCACTAAACTTGAAAGCGCGTCTATCGTCGATATTCATTGCGAAATGCCACACTGCCAAGATCCTGCGAATGGCGACTTCACGCAAAACGTTACGGTTTCTATGTCTTACCGTAAAATCCTGTGGGATCACGTGAACGCGGGTACTTCAGGTTCAGATGACTGGCGCAAACCAGTAGAAGCGTAAGCTTTGATTTGGGTGGCTGGCTGATGTTGCGTAAGCAAAGCCAATCAGGCCAGCTACCTTTTTTAGCCTTAAGCAAAGTGCATTCAATGAGTGTGACTTGCTTAAGGCTTTGCTGTTTCTAGTGTAAAGAGGATGGAAGATGGCCACGCTGAATTTTACGTTAAAGGTTGACGGGCTCGCCGACGATGCATTTGTGGTGCGAGAATACCAAGGACAAGAATCCTTATCGGAGAGTGTGCTGGCCAATGGCGAGCCTTGTTATGGGTTTCGTTACCACATTGAGCTAGCAAGCCGTCAATCAACTTTGAGTGCAATCGATGTCGTCGACAAAACGGCTCAGCTAACGGTTTTTCGTAATGGCGGGGTGGTGCAGCGCGTGCATGGCATCGTACGCCAGTTTAGTAAAGGCGATATTGGTCATCATCACACCTTTTACTCACTCACTTTAGTGCCTGCATTAGAGCGCTTGTCGCTGCGCCAAAATAGCCGCATCTTCCAGCTTAAAACCGTACCTGAAATTCTTTCCATTGTGCTGCAAGAGATGGGCATTGACGACTATGCCTTCGCACTTAAACGAGAATGTCTTCAGCGCGAATTCTGCGTACAGTACCGTGAAACCGATATCCACTTTTTACACCGCTTAGCCGCCGAAGAGGGCTTGGTCTATCACCTCCTGCATGAAGAAGGTAAACACATACTCTTTTTCAGTGATGATAGCCAAAGCTTAACGAAGCTCGATACACCGATCCCTTACAATGTGCTGTCCGGTGGTATCGCTGACACGCCTTACATTTCCAACTTAATCAGTCATACGCAATCGCAAGTGGCGGAAAGCCAATTGGCGGATTACAGCTTTAAAAAACCGACTTACGGTTTTAAGCAAAGTGCACTCGGCACCGCGATGGATTACCAGCAGACCCACTATGAACATTTTGATTTCCCGGGTCGATTTAAAGACGATGAGAGCGGTAAAGCGTTTAACCAAATTCGTTTAGAGTACCTAAGAAGGCAGGCGCGTACTGCACAAGGTCAAAGCAATGAAGCGCGTTTGCAAGCCGGAACCCTGTTTGATTTGGTCGAGCATTTAGACGACAGCGCGAACCGAGATTGGGTTGTGGTGCAAGTAAACCATCAAGGCCAGCAGCCGCAAGCATTAGAAGAGTCTGGCGGTAGCGGTGCAACAACCTACAGTAACCAATTTACCTTGATCCCGGCCGATGTAACGTGGCGCGCAACACCGTACACGAAGCCGCAAGTGGATGGCCCATGCATCGCCCATGTGGTTGGCCCCGATGGCGAAGAGATCTTCTGCGATGAGTATGGCCGCGTTAAACTGCATTTCCCATGGGACAGATATTCCAACGGCGATGAGCACAGTTCATGTTGGGTGAGGGTGTCGCAAGGTTGGGCTGGCAGCCAATATGGCATGATGGCTATCCCAAGAATTGGCCATGAAGTGATTGTCGATTTTTTAAATGGCGATCCGGATCAACCCATCGTCACGGGCCGCGCTTATCACGCCACCAATAAAGCGCCCTACACACTGCCAGATAACAAAACCAAAACCGTACTGCGCAGTGAAACGCATCAAGGTGAAGGCTTTAATGAGCTGAGTTTTGAAGATCAAGCAGGGCAAGAGAAAATCTACCTGCACGCGCAAAAAGACTATGAAGCGCTAGTGCTTAATGATGCCACCACACACATCAAACACGATAAACACCTGACAGTGGATAACGACCAGTTCAGCCACATTAAAAATAACCAACACCTAACGGTCGAGGGCGAAAGCCGTCAGAAAATAGCGTTAGATCGTAGCCTTGATGTGGGTGGTTCACTGCACCAAAAAATCGGTGAAAAAACGGTTTTTGACTCAGGTAATGAAGTGCACCTTAAAGCAGGCAATAAGTTGGTGTTAGATGCGGGTAATGAGATCACCATCAAAGCTGCGGGCAGTTTTATCAAAGTGGATGGCGGCGGCGTGCACCTAGTCGGGCCTGCGATCAACCTTAACTCCGGCGGCAGCGCAGGCAGTGGCTCGGGTTATGGCGGTGTTGTAGCGGCGTTGCCTATGGGGTTGGCAGCGCCAAGTGCGCCGGATGAAATATTGCTTGCTCCAATTTCTGCATCAATGACCAGCCTATTACCAGCGTTGGCTACATTAGATTTACCCATCACAGAGCTATGTCAAAAGAAGGCTGATGGCAGTTGTCCAAAACCTAATTGTGAGTGTGTCTGATGAAGAGCGATGATAACCAATATTTGCTTGTGGTTGATGCACTTAGAGTGACCGATGCCAAACAAATTTGTACACAAGACAATAACGAGTGGGGGCCTCTTTATTTGGGAACGGAGTGGCAACCACAATTGGAAAACAGCCCCATCTGGGTCAAAGTGACACCAGATGATCCTTTGTGGCAGTTGTGGGAAAATGACCAAACTTGGGCAACGAGCGCCGTGATATTCGTATATTCTGATAACCAAGAGCTCAACGATATTGTCACCTCATTGCAGAATAACATTACCGCGCTAAGCGCGGATGGGCGTTTATTTCTGCTGCGCTTTTATTCTCCTTACACTCTATCAGTTATCGTAAAATATGGTGATGAGGCGGTCACTAATGCTGTTTTAGGCGCTGCTCGTTCGGCTTATTTATCACCGCTTATTTCTCAGGAGTACGGGATGGAGAACGTTCAACATACCCGTTTCAATAGCCAGCAAACTCCGCTTTCACTTCCTAGCGCACTTATTGAGGAATTATTGCAATGAGCTCCCATATAATTCAACCCGGAGATACGCTCTCTGTATTAGCCAAACGTTACAATACCGATATCAAGACTTTACAGCGGTTGAATGCCCAACAGATCAAAGATATTGATCTCATTTACAACGGTAATACTTTGGTTTTACCGGAAGTCTACGATTTGGCTAGTGGTGAGCGAGAGGCTAAGCAAATCTTATCCAATGATCGGCTTACTCTCTCTGAATGCAGTGTTCCGCAATTTGTCGATGCTTTATATGTTCCTGAGCATCCGAATACCAGAAAGCAGATGCTGATATTACTTACCGAAGAGGCCAAAAAATATGTGCTTGAAGATAACCAGCGTTGTAAGGCCGCTTTGCAAGGGGATAAAGAAACCGTTCTTAAACAGCTCACTAAACTGGGGGTGATGGATCAATTCAATAGCATCGCCCATGAAGCGTTTTTAAAGCATATTGATGAGCAAAAAGCCAAGGATTACCGAGAAGCGCTGTTGGAACACATGGCCTTATCCTACTGTTACCAAAACGATGTCCTGCAATTTCCTTTAGACAATGAGCGTATAGGGCTCAGTAGTATCAATTCACGTCAGCAAAAAATTGAAGAACGATATGAAGACGCATTACGTGATATTGAACAACGTTCCCAAGGTTCAAACTGGCTTCCCATCGGAGGAATGATGGGAGAAATAATGTTAACTAAAGATGCGATTGCCGGAGCTGAGAATCACCGAGTTGCACAACTCAAAAAATTACAGAAGTCTCTGATAAAGCAGCTCGAAAAAAGCATTCAACGCTTTGAAAAAGAGGCGATGGATTTTGCTGCCAAAACGAGCCTTGAGGAGCAAGGTAAACATTACCAATTTTCTGATAAGCATGCCTATTACACCTCAAACGTTGATCTTGAAATTTATAAAGCATTAGAAACCATCAAAAAAGAACGTAAAAAGCTTGGGTTATGTGACGATATCGACAGTGCAGATTTAACCATTTCTACCGCGATACCCTCATTAAAAACCGCGTATGAAAGTTATCAGTATTGGCAAGGCACTGCGCATACGGTTTTAAATCGTCTAATGAGTCAAAGAGACTATTGGAACCCTAGCGCCTTTTTCACTAGTACTAAGAGTGATAACCGACTGCAGAATCGTGATTTTTATGCTGCGGTATACCAGCTTAATCAGACCGGAACGGTACTTAAAGAGCAGTGCTTAACGGAAGATGAACTCTTTAAAGGCTGGGAGCAGGTAGAGCAAGTAAGGATTGCGATTAAAGAGCAGCGCGCCAGTATTGCTGATTTACAAAAGCTGTTGAATAGCATTGAGCGGCAGACGCCCATTGATAGTGCAATGGGATATTATTGCGTTTATGTACTGAACTTGCTTTTACTGCAAGAGGTCGCGCTGCGAGTAGAAAATTTTGCTGAGCGGTTGGGGGAGAATGCGCAGTACGCTCAATATGTTAAAAGTTTATTGCGCTACGCGGAAGCGGCGCAGCAACGTCGTGAAAGTCTCTTAGCAAAGGTCAAAGCCCCCCGCTGGGATTACTTGAAAAGAGACATTACCTTTATCGGCGATGTTCCTGTTATGGATGATTCATCCCGTACGGTATTGGTCCGCGAAACTCACTGGCAACCTCAAAACCTCAATAACCAGATTTTTGCCAATAGTGGTATTAATCAGCGAACCGTAGTGGAATGTGCCCTCTCTTCCGATCCAAAGACCGCGCTTTATATATTGTCTGATAGCCCAGTGCTTTCTTCCAATGTGGCTGAAAATAAAAAATGTACTTCGGTGATTTCGTTAAACCTAGCGACATTAGCTGCACGGGAGAAAGGCAAAATCACGGCAGGACTCAAAAAGGCACTGGGCAGTGAATCGGTATTGAAAAGTCTGAAGTTTGAGCAAACCGCAACTTGGGCTAACGTTGAAGACATTGTGTTTCCTTGGCAAACAAAACGTTTTGAAAATGAAATGTTTGGCATTAATACTGCTTACGAAACCAGCGGTGGTGTACAGTTTGCCCGTTATGTTTACAGCGCTGAGGCAAAAGTTGATCATGAACTGATCAAAGCCGATTCCTCTACGCTAGTGAAAATCGATCTGAATGCTGGTTTTTCATTAGCCAGTGCTGAGCGCTGCTTCACGATACGATTCCCTAATTCGGGATCCTTACCATTAGATATTCCGTATCGTGTCAGAGAGAGTAACGAACGTCGAATCAAAAACATAGGCACGGCCGTCTTAGTGATTGAGGGCAAAGTCTATGGCGTATTAGGAGCCAGCCTTAAGTTGGGGACGGAGCTGAATATTGGCAATATCGAAGAAGCTCGTGCAGGATTTGGAGCCCAACAAGTCAAGCCGCTTGGCATCAAGGGGACGGTACCGAATAGAGCGGATTACAGCTCTTACGCTGTATCATCATTGGGTACACGCGGCAGCAATGACAATGCGATTGGAGCTGGTATTAAAGCGGAAGCCTCTGCTTTTGCTGGGCTTGAAGCGGGCGGTATGCTGAGCTGCAAATACGATTGGACAAAAGATCAAAAATCGCCACCGCAAAACCTGTTTAAAGTCAGCCAAGATTTTAAAATGAGCCTAGGCATTGGCTATGATGGTGTGTTGCAATGCACTTTTCAAAATGGCCGCTTTATTTTTATCACGGCGCTGGGTGCCAGTACCGGGCTGGGAATTGGGGGTAAGTTTGCCACCGAACTTAACCCAGCGGCTGCGAACGATTTTTTCGCCGCTTTACTCGCGGTGATGCAAAATTCGGGCTTCCAACGTTTTGAATTTTTTGATGAATCAGGAGAGGTGAATACCTTTGCTGCGTTTAACACAATATTGACCGTGGCGGCAGCTTTTGGTCTTACGGTTGGGCAAGTGATGATGTTACCTTTTAACATCATCAGCAATATGGAAAAGCAAGCCAGTGATAAAGATAATGCTTATTTTGTGGCGAACTTTTTACTTTCGAAGGAGCATCAGCGAGAAAACCAACAATGGATCGCCAATATGCCCGCTGAAACGTTAGCTAAGCTATTGTCGGTACTGGTCCATTACAATGATATTCCTTTTTGGGGAGATGCATCGAGACTGAGAGCGGCTACTCGTAATGAAAATCAGCGTAAGGCGATCAACCAAATATTACTCTGGTTAGGGGGAGAAAAGGCTAATCAAAGTGGTATGCGCCGTTTTGAAAATGCGCTGCAGCGCATGGGGCTAGCAGATCCTACTCAATTAGATAAAGCGGAGCAGTGGCCGCGTTATGCAAAAAATGTATTAAGTTTACGCGATTTCTTTAGCAAAGGTTTTTCTCAACCGTATGAGAATCCAAATGATCAAGATAAAGGTAAATATATGAGAGACCTTGGGGATCAGTATAATGACTTCCGTAGAAATATTAATTGGCTGACTAAAGATAGTAAGATTCTAGTAAAAAACACCCTGAGCTCAGCACGCCGTGCTCGTTTAAGTACCGACTATACCGCACTGCCTGCTAGTGATAAGGCGCAGCTTGAATACCTAAAAACCAAGGGCTATCGACTTGTTAACTGGTTACCAGAGAAATAAACATGAAAAAAATTATCTTTATCTGCCTGATTCTATTACATAGCGCCGTTTGGGCGATGGAATCTGTTGAACAGGGCATTCGCTTGTTTAATCAAAAAGAGTATCAACAAGCGCAGCAAATTTTTCAGCAGCAATCGGATTCTGGCAGTGCTTATGCGACGTTTTGGTTGGGCGTTACCCAGTACAAAAATCGCCAGCACTTTGAGGCTGGAGATACTTTTTTAAAAGCGGCAGAGATGGGCGACCCATGGGCAATGGGGGTGTTATCTGAGTATGAGTATTACGTTAACCATCCTTGTGGTTATTTGGGGTGGCCTTGTGATAAAAAATGGTACGACTTGGCGATAAAGGGCTGGAAGAAAGAAGTTGAAAAAGGAAATGGGAAGGCGCTATTGCAACTACAGTTTTTTACAAACCAATGGCGCAATTATATTCCATTTTTAGGGCGTTATCTTATTGATAAAAAATATATCGAAGCTTTTGAGCTCGGTAGTTTAAATGCCGTTCTTTATGTGAGTCGATTTAGTAATATATCTGTCGAGGATGAAATTAAATACCTCAAGTTAGCCGCCAATCAAGGCTATGCACCGGCAATGGAAACACTTTATTATCGGATCAATACCATTGGTTATGATGAAGCTATGAAATGGATTAATAAAGCGATCGAATTAGGTTATGCGGAAGCGGCGAGAACGCTATACCTTGCCTATCGAGTAGGTGAAAAAGACCGTGATGGTAATGTCATTCTTCAACCAGACCCTAAAAAGGCCTATTTCTACAACCGGTTAACAGGAGCATTAGGTGGCGAAGAAAAATTAGCGCGTTTAATTACTCAGGAGCCTGTACATGATAAAGATGGGATTCCTTTAGCTGATGAAAATGGTGAACCTGTGTTTGAAATTCTCGTTACTGAGCAAGAACAGGCTGAAATGGATAAACAAGTAGCTGAATTTGTAAAAGACATTAAGCCTAATCTATTTTTGGATGAAACCTCGATTGATTTGTTCTAATTCGTCTGTACTTATGGTGGTGCGCTATTGGTCTTACTGTGGTTTTGATGAATACGTCGCCTTTCTGTGTTGCGCAATTCATCGAAGTTAATGGCAAATTCATAGCCTACACGGCAAAAGCATAAACTACCTAAACCCCTAAAGTAAAAGCAACATCGCAACAAGCTTAATCAACGAATCTGATAAGGAGCAAATCAATGGCAAATGGTGCATTAGTAGGAGATATCGGATCCGATCATGATGGTTTTCCTCCGACGCCGATCACCGCTGGGTCACCGACGGTAAAAATTGATGGCAAAGCGGTGGCAAGGCAGGGCGACCCGCTAGAGCCTCATGACAAACCGAAAAACCCAAGCCATCCACGTGCAATTAAAGGCGGCTCGGGTAGCGTTATGATTGATGGCAAGCCCGCCGCGCGAGTAGGCGATGCCGTTGACTGTGGTGGCGTAATTATTGGTGGTTCATCGGTCAATATTGGTTAGGGTTGTAGCCCATTTAATCAATAAAGCGGCGCTTCAAATCTTGAGTGCCGCTTTATTGTTTTAAGCACAGCAGCTTTAGCACCAGTGAGCCAGCGTTATCCCTCTTTATGAAAAGAAATTCTACGGCCAGAAACGGAGCGAACAATGATCCGCCATATCTTATTAATCAAATTCAAACCACAAACTCAGCCTGCCGACATCCAACAGCTCAAGTCGCTGTTTGAAGCCATGCCAGAGAAAATTGAGGGGGTCTCCGCTGTTGAGTGGGGCGTGAACGACAGCCCAGAAGGTAAAAACCAAGGTTATACCCACAGCGTTTTAATGACATTTACCGATGAGCAAGCACGCCAAAATTACCTACCTCATCCAGAGCATAACGTGCTAAAGGATGTCTTTCGTCCTTTGCTCGAAGAGATCATCGTTTTCGATTATTCGATTTAGTCACAAGCCAATAATCCTATAGGCGCTCACCCCATGTTGGATAGGATGGACTCTAGATTCTTTAGCTTGTTTGGCTTGAGTGTTAGCTAAGGGGCTATTCTTTTCGCCATGATGTACCACCAGAACAGTCGATATTTAGCCGTTAGTACATTCGATGGTACATTAAACCATTGATGTCACAAGAGACTATGAATGCTGAATAATTTGGTACGTATTGATTTAATTGGCTTTGTAGGTTTTGATGGATGTTATCGTAGAGAAAGTGGTGGCCCCTCCCAGACTTGAACTGGGGACCAATCGATTATGAGTCGACTGCTCTAACCACTGAGCTAAGGGGCCAAATTAGGTGTGTGATTATAGGGGATGGAGTTATGAGTGTCTACCCGCAAAATAGGGTAAATGCGCTTAGTTTTTATCCACTTAAACCATGAGATACAAAAAAGGTGAGCTTGTGCTCACCTTTTAGATTGGATAGGTTGCGATTACTCGTCTAGGAAGCTGCGCAATGTTTCAGAGCGGCTTGGGTGACGCAGTTTACGCAGTGCTTTCGCTTCAATTTGGCGGATACGCTCACGCGTTACGTCAAACTGCTTACCAACTTCTTCTAGCGTATGGTCTGTATTCATATCAATACCGAAACGCATACGCAGTACTTTCGCTTCACGAGGGGTTAGGCCAGCAAGAACGTCACGAGTCGCTGCTCTTAGGCTGGTGGCCGTAGCAGAATCAAGTGGTAGTTCAAGGGTTGTATCCTCGATAAAGTCACCAAGATGCGAATCTTCGTCGTCACCGATAGGTGTCTCCATAGAGATTGGCTCTTTAGCAATTTTCAGTACTTTACGAATTTTATCTTCTGGCATTTGCATGCGTTCTGCCAATTCTTCTGGCAGAGGCTCACGGCCCATCTCTTGCAGCATCTGACGTGAGATTCGATTCAGTTTGTTGATCGTTTCGATCATGTGCACTGGAATACGAATAGTACGTGCTTGGTCTGCAATTGAACGTGTGATAGCTTGGCGAATCCACCAAGTGGCGTAAGTTGAGAACTTATAACCACGGCGGTATTCAAACTTATCTACCGCTTTCATCAGGCCGATATTACCTTCTTGGATAAGATCCAAGAACTGCAGGCCACGGTTGGTGTATTTCTTCGCGATAGAAATAACCAGACGCAAGTTTGCTTCAACCATCTCTTTTTTCGCTCGACGAGCTTTCGCTTCACCGATAGACATGCGACGGCTGATGTCTTTAATGTTTTGTACATTCAAAGACGTTTCTTCTTCGATCATTTTCAATTTATGAATTGAACGACGAATGTCTTCTTCTTGCTGTCTGATTTTTTCTGCATAAGGTTTTTCTGAAGCGAGTACTTCATCTAACCATGCATCGCTTGATTCATTGCCAGTGAATAAGGCAATGAATGATTTTTTAGGCATTTTACCGTATTCGACCGCAGCTCTCATGATCAGACGTTCTTGAGTACGAACACGATCCATAGAGGTGCGAAGCTTGTTGACTAGGTAGTCAAATTGCTTTGGCGTGAGTCGGAATTCACGGAAAATATCCAACATCAACTCGGTGGCTTGGGCGGCTTTATTGCTGTCATAGCCATGCTCATTTTTCGCGAGTTGAAGATTTTGATACTTGTTGCGTAGTTCGGTGAATTTTTCTAGCGCAAGCTCAGGGTCGATTCCTGCATCTTCTTCAGAGTCAGTATCTTCGCTGTCGTCATCGTCGTCATCATCGAGGTCGTCTTCATCAGCAAGGTCAGCGCTAGCAAGCTCTGAACCGATATGGGTCGCTGTTGGGGCGTTCGTTGCATCTGAGTCAGGATCAACAAAACCTGAGATCAGGTCTGTTAAACGAAGTTCTTCAGCAAGAACTTTGTCAAATTGCTCTAAGATGTATGGAATGGTGCCTGGATATTCAGCCACTGCGCGTTGAACTTGGTTAATACCATCTTCAATACGCTTAGCGATATCAATTTCACCTTCGCGAGTCAGCAGTTCTACGGTACCCATTTCGCGCATATACATGCGCACAGGGTCGGTAGTACGACCAATTTCGCTTTCTACACTGGATAATGCAGCGGCTGCAGCTTCGGCAGCATCCTCATCGGTGATTGCGTTGTCATCATTTAGAGCAAGATCATCGGCATCAGGGGCAGTTTCTACCACCTTAATGCCCATGTCATTGATCATCTGAATGATATCTTCTACCTGCTCGGAATCTACGATTTCTGCTGGTAGGTGGTCATTTACTTCGGCGTAGGTCAGATAGCCTTGCTCTTTGCCTTTAATGACAAGTAGTTTTAGCTGTGACTGCGGATTTTGATCCATAGACGGTATCCAACTTCATATCTGGTGAAGGAATTAGTATGCGAAATGCAAACCACATATACTAACAAATTTATTCATTGCTGACTATTTAAACTGGGTTACGCTTTCAAGTCTTTCATTAAGTCTTGAAGCTCCCGTCTCTCTTCGGCTGATAAACCGACGCTTCTTTCTTTTGCCTGCAGGTTTTCAATTTGCTTTTCGATGCATTGAGCCAATATTTTGTCCAATGAATCTAAAAATAGTTCTTCTTGGTTGTCTTCAACAAGTGGAATTTCCCAACTTGCGAGGCGAGACAGAAGGGTCTCGTTTTTATTACCGCGCCAGTGTTCAAGCAATTGGCCTGTAGTAATATTGGGGTACGCTTGACAATTCTCAAGTACCTCAATTAATAAACTTAAACCGGGTATGGGCAAGGATTGAACGCTGGAAATATCAGGTACCATTTCAGCATAGCTTGGATTTTGAATAAGCAAAGCGATCACTTCACGCATCGGTGTGCGTTTGAGCTCTTTGTGTGGTTGTGAGCGGTGTTTGTCTGATTCTGGCAGTGATGGCTTTTTATAAATCCCAGTTTTTTGCCCTAATATTTTGAGCAATTGCGCTTGTAGAGATGTGTCTGGCACTTTATTAATCAGTGGTAATGCCAGCGCCTCAAGCGCTGCTTTCCCTTCGTTATTACCGACATCAACTTGTGACAGTAGGTTGGTAAATAGGTATTTGGATAAGGGTTCAGCATCTTGCACTAACTGTTCAAAGGCCGCTTTTCCATGGGTTCTGATGTAGCTATCTGGGTCTTCACCATCAGGTAAAAACAGAAATTTAAGAATATTGCCACTTTTGAGATAACTCAACGCATTTTCCAGTGCGCGCCACGCCGCTTCTCGTCCTGCTCGGTCACCATCATAGCAACAGACCACCGTATTGGTTTGGCGAAAAAGCAGTTGCAGGTGATCGCCAGTAGTTGAGGTTCCTAGCGAAGCAACCGAGTAGTCCACTCCATATTGCGCCAGTGCCACCACATCCATATAACCTTCAACAACTAATATTTGCGGGGGTTCACGATAGGCTTGCATGACATCGTATAGGCCATACAGCTCTTTACCTTTATGGAAAATGGGGGTTTCTGGGGAGTTCAGGTATTTTGGCGTTCCATCACCCGTAACGCGTCCACCAAAGCCGATCACTCGTCCGCGGCGGTCGCGAATGGGAAACATAATACGTCCACGAAAACGATCGTAGCGGTTGCCTTTGTCATTTTCGATCAACATACCGCCAGTGACGAGCATCTCTTGGCTTTCTTGTTGCTGACCGAAGTTTTTGCGCACTAAATCCCATTCGTCAGCGATATAGCCAATACCAAATTTCTGCACGATTTCGCCAGAAAGACCGCGATCTTTCAGATACTCGATGGCATGACGATTACCCGGAACTTTGAGTTGGTTGCGGTAAAACTGCGCAATGCTGCCCATTAAGTCATAAAGGGTGCGTTTTTCTTCACTATTGGCTTTAGGGGCTGATGAGAAATGGCCACTAGAGCGTTGCTCTCGGGGAACTTCTAGCCCCACAAAAGAAGCCAATTCTTCGATGGCCTCGACGAATTCAAGGCGTTCATATTCCATCATGAAGTCGATGGCGTTGCCATGCACGCCACAACCAAAGCAGTGATAGAACTGTTTTTCTTGGCTTACACTAAATGAGGGCGTTTTTTCATTATGGAATGGGCAGCAAGCACCGTAGTTCTTACCTTTTTTCTTAAGTTTCACACGTGCGTCTATGATGTCGACAATATCAAGTCGAGCAAGGAGATCATCAATAAAACTGCGAGGGATGTGTCCTGCCATAAAACCTAAAAGAAAAGATTAAAACGAATGATTAGATACAAACAAGCCGTGCGCTCCAGAGGATAGCACGGCTTGATGCAATTTGATGCGGGCATTTAAGCGAGTTTAGTTCGAACTAATCCGCTGACTTTACCCATATCTGCACGCCCTTGAATTTGCGGTTTCAAGACAGCCATCACTTTCCCTATGTCTTGCATGCCAGCAGCAGCGGACTGGGTGATCGCATCATCAATTAATGCGCTCACTTCATCATCGCTCAACGGCTGAGGCATAAATGCCTCAAGGATAGTGATTTCTGCTTGCTCTGCATCTGCGAGATCTTGACGATTGGCAGCTTCATATTGAGCGACAGAGTCGCGACGCTGTTTAACCATTTTTACCATCACAGCAAGAATATCGTCGTCGTTCAGAGTGATCTGCTCGTCGACTTCTCGTTGTTTGATCGCGGATAAGGCTAAACGAATAGTGCCAAGGCGTACTTTATCCTTGGCTTTCATCGCTAATTTTTGCTCTTCTTTGAGGATATCAATTAGAGCCATAACTCTTGTTCCTTAATGGAAAAAGGTTATTAGTACAGGCGAACGCGACGTGCGTTTTCGCGAGCTAGCTTCTTAGCGTGACGCTTTTGAGCTGCTGCTTTAGCGCGTTTGCGAACGGTAGTTGGTTTTTCATAGTGCTCACGACGACGCACTTCAGAAAGGATACCTGCTTTTTCGCAAGAGCGCTTGAAACGACGTAATGCAACATCGAACGGTTCGTTTTCACGTACTTTAACTATTGGCATATGCCTTTCACCTCAGGGGTTATTCGTTAACGCTGATATTTTGAGGCTTAAACCACAAGATTTCTTGTCTGTTTGCTCGGTTATCAGCTTGATCAAAAATGGTGCGGAATTTTAATCCGATCGCAATAGCTTTGTAAAGCACTTTGTCGATTATAGTCTGTACAAAATTTGTTTACGGAGCCAAGGCGGGGTAACATGGCGGCCATTTCCAATTGTTGATGAAAGCGTGCTGAGAGAATTATGCGCATTATTGGTATTGAAACCTCGTGTGACGAGACTGGAATCGCCATTTATGACGAAGAGAAAGGCTTACTTTCTCATCAATTGTATAGCCAAGTAAAACTGCACGCCGATTACGGCGGTGTGGTGCCGGAGCTTGCTTCTAGAGACCATGTTAAAAAGACCATTCCACTGATAAAAGCAGCGATGGCTGAAGCGAATTTGACGCCAGCGGATATTGATGGCGTGGCTTACACCGCAGGTCCTGGTTTAGTGGGTGCGCTGCTTGTTGGCGCGACGATTGGCCGTAGTTTGGCTTATGCGTGGAATGTGCCAGCGGTGCCTGTTCACCATATGGAAGGGCACCTTTTAGCTCCGATGCTTGAAGATAATCCGCCTCCGTTTCCGTTTGTGGCCGTACTGGTTTCCGGTGGTCATTCCATGATGGTAGAGGTGAAAGGGATTGGTGAATATAAGATCCTCGGAGAGTCTATTGATGACGCGGCCGGTGAGGCGTTTGATAAAACCGCGAAGCTGATGGGGCTTGATTATCCCGGGGGTCCATTGTTGGCTCGTTTGGCTGAAAAAGGAACGCCAGGGCGTTTTAAGTTTCCGCGTCCGATGACGGATCGACCAGGGTTAGACATGAGTTTCTCTGGTTTAAAAACATTTACAGCCAATACGATTGCAGCTAATGAGAATGATGATCAGACCCGAGCAGATATTGCGTATGCCTTTCAAGAGGCGGTGTGTGGCACTTTAGTGATTAAGTGCAAGCGAGCCCTTGAGCAAACTGGCATGAAACGTATTGTTATTGCCGGTGGCGTGAGTGCCAATAAACAGTTACGCGCAGAGCTTGGCGCACTGGCGAAAAAAATTGGTGGCGAAGTGTATTACCCACGTACTGAGTTTTGTACCGACAACGGTGCAATGATTGCTTATGCGGGTATGCAGCGTTTAAAAAATGGTGAAACAGTCGATTTAGCGGTGCAGGCAACACCTCGCTGGCCGATTGATCAACTTAAACCCATTATTTAGCGGGTGTCGCAACGGTCTCTTTTTAGAGGCCGTTTTGTTCTTTGGTACTTCCGTTTCTGTGGCGTTCTGTATTGATTTTAATTAGCCATTGCTTACATTCTGCTCTGAGCTGTTATCGCTCATATCAATGCTACAATGCCAACCTACTTTACTAATATTGGATTCACAATGAAGACATTTGTTATTGATGATTGCCAGATGCGTTATTTGGATCAAGGGCAAGGTGAAGTGCTTGTTTTCGGTCACAGCTATCTGTGGGATAGCGCAATGTGGGCACCTCAGGTGGAAGCGTTGAGTCAACACTACCGCTGTATCGTGCCTGATTTATGGGCGCATGGTCAGTCAGATTTCGCACCGTCATCCATGAACACACTAAAAGATTATGCTCAGCATATTTTGGCTTTGATGGACCACTTATCGATTGAGCAGTTTTCTATCATTGGTCTTTCTGTAGGCGGAATGTGGGGGGCTGAGTTAGCCGTTCTTGCGCCTGCGCGCGTGAAATCATTAGTGATGATGGATACCTTTGTTGGTCTAGAGCCTGAAGTCAGCCATACAAAATATTTTGCCATGCTCGATGCGATTGCGGCGATGCAGCAAGTGCCAGCACCGATTGTTGATGCAGTTGTACCGATGTTTTTTGCAAAAGATGGCGAGCAGCAATCTCCGGCATTAGTGGCTGGATTCAAGCAACATTTATCGGCGCTTACTGGTCAACAAGCGGTGGAAGTGGCTCGGTTGGGGAAAATGATCTTCGGTCGTCGTGACATGATTGAAGAGGTGGAGCAATTGAGGTTGCCAGTGCTGATTGCAGCTGGCGCTGAAGATATGCCTCGTCCGCCTCTTGAGGCTTACTTAATGAATGATGCCATTCACGGCAGTGAGTTAGAGGTTATTGCTAATGCTGGACATATCAGTAACTTAGAGCAACCTGAATACGTTACCGCCATGTTGACCCGTTTCTTGAAAAAAGCGCTTAGCTAGTCTTCTCTAATTACCGGGTCATGCTTAATCAAAAAAGGCTTCGTAAGAGGCCTTTTGCTTATTCGTCATTGACGTTATTTGCAAGCGGGTTTATCCATCATCCAAGCTAGCTCAAGAACCAAGTGTTTTTTTCTCACCCACTTTCGGCTCTGTGCCAGCCAATAACCGTTTAATATTTTGGTGATGACGAAACACGATAAGGCAGCACAGCATTGCTACCGGTAAGGTATATTGTGGTTTGATCAACCAAGTGTAGAACGGAGCGAGCAGCACGGTAACCAAAGCCGCTAAGGATGAATAGCGAAATAAAAATGCAACGCTGACCCAAGTCAATATGATAAGTACGGTGAGATCTAAACCGATCGGTGCGATGGCTCCCAGTGCTGTTGCAACACCTTTTCCGCCTTTAAAATGAAAGAAAATAGGATACATATGGCCAAGGCAAGCGGCGATGGCGACTAGGCCCAATAGAATGGGGTCAATCCCCAAATAGTAGCTGCCCCATACGGGAATAGTACCTTTGAGCATGTCACACAGCAGTACCGCGATGGCGGCTTTTTTTCCACCAATGCGTAATACGTTAGTTGCACCGGGGTTATTTGAGCCCATATTGCGAGGATCGGGCAGGCGTAATAAACGGCAGATCAACACCGCACTTGAGATCGAACCCAGTAAATAGGCAGAAATGATCATTATCAGTGCGAGTGGTGTCATAAGTACCTCTGCAGTGGAAATGCCCTAAAGCAAGTTCACAAGCCATTGTTAACCATGATGAAAAGCAAAAAAATGTTTTGGATTTCGCATCTCGACTCAGTTTGGGTATATGATATCGCGATTAGGCAAAATAGTACGATTTTTTACGTAATTAGGGTATCCGACCTCTAGAGGAAGAGACGCAAAAATGGACAAAGTCTTTATTGAACAGCTGACGGTAATTACGACCATTGGCGTGTATGATTGGGAACAAGAGATTAAGCAGAAGTTGGTGCTCGACATCGAAATGGCGCACGACAATCAACCCGCAGCTAAAAGTGATGATGTGAGCGATGCATTAGACTACGCACAAGTGAGTCAAGCGGTGATCGCACATATTGAAAATGGTCGCTTTTTATTGGTAGAGCGTGTTGCAGAAGAAGTAGCAGAGCTTCTGATGCAGCGTTTTTCCGTTCCTTGGGTCAAAATTCGCTTAGCAAAGCCCGGCGCGGTAGCACAGGCATCCAGTGTTGGCGTTATCATTGAACGAGGCCATGCATGACGACGGTCTATGTTGGCGTCGGTTCTAATATTGAAAGACGTAAACATATCGAAGTGGCCATCGAGGAATTGTCGACCATCGGAAATCATCTACAGATCTCGACCATTTATGAATGTGCATCGGTTGGGTTCAATAGTGCGGCCTTTTATAATTTAGTCGTTGCGCTGGAAACAAGGCTTTCGTTGAGTGATTTCGTGGCGCAACTTCGAGCGATTGAATCTCGATGGGGGCGCGACCCGCAGGCGAAAAAATTTCAAGATCGCACCTTAGATCTCGATATCATCTTGTTTGGTGAAGAAATTTCAGCGCAAGATCCTGAACTGCCACGCAGTGATATCTTTAAATATCCATTTGTCATACAACCACTTTACGATTTGTCACCGGAACGGATTGTTCCCAATGATGGTCGTAGTGTGCGTCAAATATGGCAACAGGCGATCAACTTAGAATCGCTCACCCCTGTCAAACTTTGGTTCGACATTAATTAATAAGAGTCAGTAATGAGTTATTTAGAAGCGTTTTTTTTGGCTTTGATTCAAGGCTTAACCGAATTTTTACCTATCTCCAGCTCTGCCCATTTGATTTTGCCTTCAGCCATTTTAGGTTGGGAAGATCAAGGTCTTGCCTTTGATGTGGCGGTGCATGTCGGCACATTAGCTGCAGTGGTTATCTATTTTAGGAAAGAAGTCGTGACTTTACTGCGCGCTTTTTTTGCCTCGATTTTTAAAGGCGAGCGCAGTAAAGAATCGAAACTGGCATGGATGATCGTACTAGCAACCATTCCTGCCTGTATTTTCGGCTTTTTTATGAAAGATATTGTTGAACTCTACCTACGCAGTGCTTGGGTGATAGCAACCACAACCATTATTTTTGGTCTATTACTGTGGTATGTCGATAAAAACGCTCCATTAGTGGATGATGAATATCAAGCTGATTGGAAAAAATCGTTGATGATCGGTTTGGCACAAGCGGTTGCGGTGATCCCCGGCACTTCTCGCTCAGGAGCGACCATCACTGCGGCGTTGTATCTTGGTTTTACTCGTGAAGCGGCCGCGCGTTTTTCTTTCTTGATGTCGATTCCTATCATTGTTTTGGCGGGTGGTTATTTAGGGTTAAAGCTGGTGACCAGTGGCGAACCTGTGCATTTTGGTTTCTTAATGACGGGTATCCTGACCTCCTTTATAAGTGCTTATATTTGTATCCATTTCTTCTTAAAACTGATTTCTAAAATGGGTATGACTCCGTTTGTCATTTACCGTTTAATTCTGGGTGGCGGCTTATTTGCGTTCCTAATGATGAGTTAAATAAAGGCTTGTGATATAAATAGCCATCATTTTCGTGCTGTGTTAAAGCGTCACTTTTTTTAAACAGCACGCTTTGTTTATCGTTTACGTTCTCTTTCATAGTGAGCGTTTTGAATGGTTATAGATGTGATGCGACTTTTTGCGGTGACATTGGCGTTATTATTCGGTTTATTACAGTACGATTTGTGGCTCGGTAAAAATGGCATTGCTGATTATCGAACCATTGTCGATGAAATTGACGTGCAGCAACAAGTAAACGAAAACCTAACGCTACGAAATTCGGAAATGTTCGTCGAAATTGATGATTTACGACAAGGATTGGACGCAATTGAAGAGCGAGCGCGTCATGAATTAGGAATGATAAAAGCAGGTGAAACTTTCTATCGATTGGTCGGTGAGGATAGTCAATAAATGCCGCACAGTACGCTTTCTCTTACCGCGATTGTACCGGCTGCTGGTGTTGGCAGCCGAATGCAAACGGATCGTCCGAAACAGTATTTAACCATACACAACAAAACCGTTCTCGAACACACAATAGCGACGCTGCTCGCGCACCCTAATATTGATCGCGTTGTTGTCGCCGTCAGTGACGATGATCCTTACTATTTTGCTCTGCCATTAGCCACTAACCCCAATGTTATTCGTGTCAGCGGTGGTCAAGAGCGAGCCGACTCAGTGCTCTCGGCGCTGCAATATGTTTTAGCTAATTCCCTAGGTGAATGGGTTCTCGTGCATGATGCAGCGCGGCCTTGTCTTACTTTTGCAGATATTGACCGATTGATTACGACGGCTAAAGAGCATCCTGTAGGTGCGATTTTAGCTGCACCCGTTCGAGACACAATGAAGCGTGCTGATGGCGAAAACAACATTGATCATACCGTTGATCGCGTCGCATTATGGCATGCACTCACCCCTCAGATGTTTAGAGCCAAGCCGCTTTTTGAGGCTTTATCGGATGCGTTAGATCAGCAAGTCATCATCACCGATGAAGCATCCGCAATGGAGTGGCAAGGGTTACATCCAGCGTTGGTCGCTGGGCGGGCGGATAATCTAAAAATTACGCAACCCGAAGATCTCGCTTTAGCTGAGTTTTACTTAGGTCGTACTTCCTCACTAGCCGCAATAGGAAATAACCATGATTAGAATTGGCCACGGTTTTGATGTTCATAAGTTTGGCGGTGAAGGCCCAGTCATCATTGGGGGAATTGCCGTTCCTTATGAGCAAGGCTTAATTGCTCATTCCGATGGTGATGTCGCCTTGCATGCTTTAAGTGATGCGCTGCTTGGCGCGATTGCCGCAGGTGATATTGGCCGCCATTTCCCCGATACCGATGATAAATGGAAAGGGGCAGATAGCCGTGAATTATTGAAAGATGTCTATCGCCGTGTGAAAGCGCAAGGCTACCGTTTAGGCAATGCCGACGTCACCATTATCGCGCAAGCGCCGAAGATGGCGCCGTATATTGAAGCGATGTGCGCTGCCATTGCGCAAGATCTTGAAACGACGCTAGATAATATTAACGTCAAAGCAACCACAACCGAGCGCCTTGGTTTCACTGGGCGCAAAGAAGGTATTGCTTGCGAAGCGGTTGTCTTATTGATCAAATGTACTACAGATTAAATGCACGGTTGATCAAAGCATAATATTGCCTTAATAAAACGACCCAGCAAATTGAAGAGGTAATGGCAATTCACTTGCCTCTCCTTCTATGTAAAAACACGTTATTGATGGACTACCGCCAACGAATGGCACGCTCAGTAACGCGCAATAGCGGCTCATGCGTCGCTGTTTTTATTATTACCGCCAACTCGCGTCAGCGACGGATGAAAACATGTCAGATATATTATCTTCATTGGCTTACCTTTGTGGTAAACCAGCCGCTAAAGCCAAAATAAAAGCCAAGCCAGAGCACTTTAAAGTGATTGAAGACTTAGGATTCGAACTAGCAGGAAGTGGTGAACACTTAATGGTTCATATTCGTAAAACTGGTGAAAATACCAGTTTTGTGGTCAATGAATTGGCTAAAGCATGTGGTGTGAAATCAAAAGATGTGAGTTGGGCTGGTCTGAAAGATCGTCATGCGGTTACGCAGCAGTGGCTCAGTGTACATTTACCAAAAGGTGAGACGCCAGATTTCACCGAGTTTTTGGCTCAATATCCGAGCATCGAAATTCTGGAAACTACGCGTCACAATAAAAAGTTGCGCCCCGGAGATTTAGTCGGCAATCATTTTGAAATCACGCTTTCTGAAGTCACCGACACCGCCGAAGTCGTGACGCGATTAGAGCACATCGCCACGCACGGTGTGCCTAATTATTTTGGTAGCCAACGTTTTGGCAATCACGGCAATAACCTCAGTGAAGCGCGTCGCTGGGGAAAAGAGAACGTGCGTTCACGTAACCAAAATCAGCGCAGTTTGTATCTTTCGGCGGCCCGTTCGTGGATTTTCAACCAAATTGTCTCTGCCCGTATCGAGCAAGATAAGTTACACCAATTTATCGAAGGAGATATCGCACTTGAGGGAGAGAAAACGACCTTAGTTACCTTGGCGAATCTTACCGATCTCAATAACAAACTGGCATTGAATGAAGTGCAAATAAGTGCTGCTTTGGCGGGCGATAACGCACTACCGACGCAAGGTGAGGCTTTAGATTTAGAACAAGTTCACCTTGATGCTGAACCTGACTTGATGGCACTGATCCGCAGCAATCGTATGCGTCATGAGCGCAGGGCGGTGATGCTTAAGCCTCAGAATCTTTCTTGGACAGTTGAACAAGACAATGTGACGTTACGTTTTGATTTAGATGCAGGAAGTTTTGCTACCTCAGTCATTCGCGAATTGGTTGAAGAGATAGCGGTTGAACGCGAGTTCTAAGGAAAAAACTCGATGAAGATTTTATTAAGCAATGATGATGGTGTATACGCGCAAGGTTTAAATACCCTAGCACGCACGCTGGCGGATCTCGCTGAGATCGTGATTGTCGCGCCGGATCGTAATCGGTCAGGAGCCTCCAATTCGCTGACATTAGAGCAGCCGCTTCGTGTGGATCTCATTGCACCCAATACCTATTCAGTGCAAGGCACACCAACCGATTGTGTGCATTTTGCACTCAATGAACTGCTCAAAGATGATCTGCCTGATTTGGTGCTGACAGGCATCAATCATGGTGCGAATTTGGGCGATGACGTGCTCTATTCGGGCACGGTTGCGGCGGCGATGGAAGGGCACTTTCTTGGGGTGCAAGCGATCGCGTTTTCACTGGTCGGGACGGCTAATTTTACTACGGCAGCGCAGATAGCGCGCCAGTTGGTCGAACAGCATCTCAATGCCCCGATCCCAACCAATCGATTATTGAATGTGAACGTACCAGATCGTCCATTTGAGGAGTTAGCGGGTATTCAAGTGACGCGTTTAGGTGCTCGCCATCACGCAGAAAGTATGATTAAGCAGAAAGATCCTCGTGGGCATGATATTTATTGGTTAGGTCCTCCGGGTAAAGAGCAAGATGCAGGGCAAGGGACTGATTTCTATGCGATTGAGCATGGCTATGTCTCCTTGACGCCGTTGCAAGTTGATCTCACGGCTCATGAGTCACTGCCAAGTATGGATAACTGGTTGAAGGGAAAAGGGTAATGGCCAATCCACATGCCGACAGATTAATTGAATTTCTGATCGCGAATGGTATCCAAGATCAAACCGTTTTGGATGCCATTCATTGTTTGCCAAGAGAAAGCTTTGTTTCTCAGGCGATGATGCATCAAGCCTATGACAACAATGCCTTGCCGATAGGCCAAGGACAAACGATTTCACAACCTTACATTGTGGCAAAAATGACGCAGCTTTTAGAACTTGAGCCGCAGAGTAAGGTCTTAGAAATTGGCACAGGATCGGGTTATCAAACCGCTGTGCTTGCCCAGTTGGTTGAGCACGTGTATTCGATTGAACGGATCAAGTCATTGCAGTGGGACGCGAAGCGTCGTTTAAAGCAACTTGATATTTATAACGTCTCCACTAAGCATGGTGATGGCTGGTTGGGCTGGGATGCTAAAGCTCCTTTTGATGCGATCATTGTTACGGCGGCAGCCGAATTTGTCCCAAATGCGCTGCTTGATCAGCTTGCGGAAGGTGGCCGTTTAGTGATCCCTGTCGGCAGTAGTGAGCAACAGTTATTGAAAATAGTTCGCCAAGGCGATGATTTTATTTCTAACACCATTGAGATGGTGCGTTTTGTTCCTTTAGTTGCCGGTGATTTAGCTTAGTGATGATGAGTAACCTAAGAAACAGAGTAATAATGGTGCTAATGAGTAGCGTCCTTATCGGATGTGCTGCTCATACTCCTGCACCCGTTTCTGGGCTCAATAAAGACTATAATGCCATTCCTCGTGGTAGTTATCGCGGCAGTTTTTACGAAGTGCAAAAAGGCGATACGCTCTATTTTATATCTTACGTCACAGATAAAAATGTAAACGACTTGATCCGTTTCAATAATTTAAAAAAACCTTACACCATTCATCCCGGTCAAAAACTCAAATTATGGATCCCCAATTACACGCCGCCTGCTTACGGTGGTAGTGGTGTAACAGAAGTCATTGTGGCTGCAACCCCTTCGAGTGCAATGGCTGGCTTAGTTTCCCCCCCAATGGTTGTAGACGGAGTGAGTAAAAACTCTAATCAAAATAGTGGATCTAATGCCGCAAGTTCTTCGACCAAAGTCGCAAAGAAAGATCCTCCTAAGGTAGTTGAACAATCGAAATCAAAAGAGTATGTTGATTCAAAAGGTAAGCAAAATGTTAATGCTAATGTAACCTTTGCTAAACCAAAAGATGATAAAGTTTCAAAATGGTTATGGCCGACACAAGGGAGAATAATTAAAAACTTTTCAGCAGGCGATCAAGGAAATAAAGGGATCGATATCGCAGGACAGCGTGGTCAATCCATTTTATCAACTGCTGCAGGAACCGTTGTCTATTCGGGAAATGCATTAAGAGGTTACGGCAATCTTGTGATTGTTAAACATAACGATAACTACCTCAGTGCTTATGCTCATAACGATCGGTTACTGGTAAAAGAAGGACAAAGTGTTAAAGCTGGCCAAAAAATAGCAACCATGGGCAGCTCAGGAACCAGTAGTGTTCGTTTACACTTTGAAATTCGTTATCAAGGTAAGTCGGTGAATCCAAAACGCTACTTACCGTAAACATACTTGAAAGAGTCATGTAGCGACATTAGAAAGTAGTAATGTCTTGCTAGCTCGCCAGGGGGAGGCGCTATGAGTATCAGCAATGCAGTAACGAAAGTCGAAGAGTTTGAAGACCAAGAGATCATGGATTCGATTGAGGTTGATGAAGAACTCACCACCACTAAAAGCCAAAGCGATGACGATGTTCAAATCGAAGATGCCAAAGAAGGATTTGATGCGTCAACAAAAAGCTTAGATGCAACACAGATGTATCTTAGCGAGATTGGTTTTTCTCCATTATTAACAGCTCAAGAAGAAGTACTTTATGCTCGTCGTTCACTGAGAGGCGATGAAGCTGCTCGTAAACGCATGATCGAAAGTAACTTACGTTTGGTCGTTAAAATTTCTCGCCGTTATGGTAATCGTGGCTTGGCTTTACTCGATCTAATTGAAGAGGGTAATTTAGGCTTGATCCGCGCGGTAGAAAAATTTGATCCAGAACGTGGCTTTAGATTCTCAACCTATGCTACTTGGTGGATCCGTCAAACCATTGAACGTGCATTAATGAACCAAACGCGCACTATCCGTTTGCCAATTCACGTCGTTAAAGAGTTGAATATCTACCTTCGCACGGCTCGCGAGCTATCGCAGAAGTTAGATCATGAACCTACCGCAGAAGAAATTGCGTTCCAACTGGATAAGCCAGTAGAAGATGTCAGTAAAATGCTGCGTCTTAACGAGCGTATCAGTTCTGTTGATACACCGATTGGCGGCGATGGTGACAAAGCACTACTCGATATCATCCCAGATGCGAACAACTCTGATCCTGAAATTTCTACGCAAGATGATGATATTCGTGAATCACTACTGAATTGGTTAGATGAACTGAACCCAAAACAAAAAGAGGTACTTGCACGCCGTTTTGGGCTATTAGGTTATGAACCGTCCACCTTAGAAGAGGTAGGCCGCGAAATTAACTTAACCCGTGAACGAGTTCGTCAAATTCAAGTGGAAGGCCTACGTCGTTTGAGAGAGATCTTGGTTAAACAAGGCTTGAACATGGAAGCGCTGTTTAATGTTGAATACGACTAAAGGTTGGCTCAACAATACCTTGATTCATAAAACCATTGATTTATAAAACCGTTGATTTATAAAACTATTGCATAAAAGCACAAAAGGCACCGACTTAAAATCGATGCCTTTTTTATTTTTAATATCAGATTGTTACATTAGCTTCTTCAAGCGATAAAGCGCTTCTAATGCTTGGCGAGGCGTTAGATCGTCAGGATCAATAGCTGCTAATGCCTGTTCGACTTCGCTTGGGTCTGGGATCAAACTGAGTTGATTAGCAATATCTACGGTTGAGCTTTTGCTGCCATTGGGCTGCTGTTGGCTCAATAACTCGAGCTGCGACAGTTTAGCGCGCGCGTTTTTGATCACTGTTTTAGGCACGCCAGCAAGACCTGCCACTGCTAGGCCGTAAGATTTACTTGCCGCCCCTTCTTGAACCGCATGCATAAAGGCAATGCTATCGCCATGTTCCACGGCATCTAAATGCACGTTGGCTAAGTGAGGTAGCTGGTTTGGCAGCTCGGTCAGTTCAAAATAATGAGTGGCAAATAGCGTTAGCGCGCCAATTTGGCTTGCGAGCCATTGTGCACTTGCCCAAGCCAGTGATAACCCATCATAGGTACTGGTGCCGCGGCCAATTTCATCCATCAATACCAAGCTATTTTGTGTCGCATTATGCAAAATGTTGGCAGTTTCGGTCATTTCAACCATGAAAGTAGAGCGACCAGAGGCGAGATCGTCCGATGCACCAATGCGGGTGAAGATGCGGTCAATCGAACCGATGTGTGCTGCTTCTGCTGGCACATAACAACCGATATGCGCTAATAAAGTAATCAATGCAGTTTGGCGCATGTAGGTCGATTTACCGCCCATGTTAGGCCCGGTAATGATCAACATTTTTCGTTGCGGATTGAGCTCAATTGGGTTGGCAATGAAGGGGTCATTCATCACTTGCTCAACGACAGGGTGACGGCCCGCTTGAATATGGATCGCTGGCTCTTTACTCAAGGTCGGGCGACAGTAGTCTAAGCTTTCAGCGCGCTCGGCAAGGTTTTGCAACACATCGAGCTGCGATAGCGAAGATGCAAGGTTTTGCATCTGCTCTAAATGAGGCAACAATAAGTCAAATAACTCTTCCCAAAGCTGCTTTTCCACTGCTAGTGCTTTTGATTTCGAGTTGAGCACTTTATCTTCATGCGCTTTTAGCTCGGCAATAATATAACGCTCGGCATTTTTCAGCGTTTGGCGGCGCACATAGTGGGGAGGAACAAGGTGACTCTGGCCACGGCTGACTTGAATGTAGAAACCGTGAATCGCGTTGTAGCCGACTTTGAGCGTATCAATGCCGTGACGTTCGCGCTCTTCAGCTTCTAATTTATTCAAGTATTCGGTTGCGCCGTTGGCTAGATCACGCCATTCATCCAGTTCGGCGCTGTAGCCATCGGCAATCACGCCACCATCACGAATCACAACTGGTGGGTTGTCTTTGATCGCTCGCTCAAGCAGTGTGCACAGCTCATCCAATGGCTGTACATGATGAGTTAACTGAACTAAGTGGGGTTGCGACAAGGGTTGCAGTATTTCACTGAGCTGCGGCAATTGCTGCATCGCATGTCGCAGGCGTGCTAAGTCTCTTGGGCGAGCGGAACGCAATGCCAAACGAGCAAGAATACGTTCAATATCGCCAATCTGTTTCAGCACAGGTTGTAATTCACTAAACAGAGCAAGCTGTTTCAACTCGCCGATCGCATCAAGGCGTTGATTCAACGTATCAATACAGCGCATCGGTTGGTGTAACCAGCGTTTGAGCATGCGGCTGCCCATTGGGGTGGCGCAATGATCGAGCACTTCCGCTAAGGTGTTATCAAAGCCACCGGACAAGTTCTGCGTGATCTCTAAATTACGGCGTGTGGCGGCATCTAAGATCACCGAGTGATCTTGGCGATCAAACGTCAGCGAACGAATATGAGGTAATG
Source organism: Vibrio sp. V04_P4A5T148 (assembly GCF_963875605.1). Classification (NCBI taxonomy): domain Bacteria; kingdom Pseudomonadati; phylum Pseudomonadota; class Gammaproteobacteria; order Vibrionales; family Vibrionaceae; genus Vibrio; species Vibrio sp. V04_P4A5T148. The sequence continues at coordinate 13,545 of NZ_CAWNMS010000019.1, read as the reverse complement.
CAGTACGCTGCGTATCTTTCACGTATTGAATCAAGCAGCCAGCGGCGCATAAGCCCAGTTTAGCCTGTTCTACGCCAAAACCGACCAAATCACGCGTACCAAATTGTTGGTTCAACTGCTGTTTTGCTGTCTCTAACTCAAACTCCCAAATAGGGCGGCGACGGTTTCCTTTGCGATTGCCCATTAAAGTGACTGGCGTGAAATCTTCAGGGAAGAGCAGTTCTCGCGGTGCGGTGCGTTGCAGTTCGGCGGCCATCGCCTCTTCGGTTTCTGGCTCACTCAGTTGGAAGCGCCCTGAAGTGATGTCTAAGGTTGCGTAGCCAAAGCGACCATCGTGGTGGTAGATGGCAGCAATTAAGTTATCGACTCGCTCAGAGAGCAAGGCTTCATCCGTGACCGTACCGGGTGTGACAATCCGCACCACTTTACGCTCAACGGGGCCTTTGCTGGTGGCAGGATCGCCAATTTGTTCACAAATCGCGACGGATTCGCCCTGCTGTACCAATTTCGCTAAGTAACCTTCCACGGCGTGATAGGGAACACCCGCCATTGGAATAGGCTCACCCGCAGAAGCACCGCGTTTGGTGAGTGATATTTCCAGCAATTGCGATGCGCGTTTAGCGTCATCGTAAAACAGCTCGTAGAAATCGCCCATCCGATAAAAGAGCAGAATATCGGGGTTTTCGGCTTTCAATTGCAGATATTGCCGCATCATCGGGGTGTGCTGTGGTGAAGACTCGGCGGAAGATGCGCTGGATTTGCTCATGTTATTCGTCACTCGATTATCAATGGCTGACTGTGAAAATGACCACACTACAGGAATGGCAGCGGCCTTAGCTCTGACATGAGTTAGAAAGAATCGTCAGAACATGCATTTAAATAGTTGGAGAGGATAACAAACTTCGCTATTGCTGAGCAATCAAGGGATGCTGATGTGGAAGCAAAGCCAAGGGCTAAAGAATGATGAGCGCGTCAGCACTGATTAGCCCGTTGGGGTGGAGATTTGATCTAAGAAAAAAGACCGGATGAGAGATAACGATCGCCTCGATCGCAAATGATGGCAACAACCACCGCTCCGGGATTTTGTTGCGCGATTTGTAACGCAGCGAAAACGGCGCCTCCGGAGCTGACGCCAGCGCAAATGCCTTCTTGAGTTGCCAAAGCACGAGCCGTATTGATGGCATCTTGCTCTTCGATATCGAGTACCACATCAACACGTGATGATTCAAAAATGCCGGGTAAATAAGCTTGAGGCCAGCGGCGAATGCCCGGAATTGCACTGCCTTCTGCTGGTTGTAAACCGACAATGCTTATCTCTGGATTTTGCGTTTTTAGATAGCGAGAAGTGCCCATGATGGTGCCCGTTGTGCCCATACTTGAGACAAAGTGGGTGATTTCCCCGTGGCTTTGTTGCCAAATTTCTGGGCCAGTAGAATCAAAATGAGCTTGCGGGTTGTCGGGGTTATTGAATTGATCGAGTACTTTTCCTTTGCCTTCACTTTGCATTTTTAATGCTAAATCGCGCGCTCCTTCCATGCCTTGCTCTTTGCTGACTAAAATGAGCTCACAACCATACGCTTTCATCGCGTCTTTACGCTCTTGGGTGGCATTATCTGGCATGATTAAAATCATTTTGTAGCCTTTGATGGCGGCCGCCATTGCCAGCGCAATACCCGTGTTGCCGCTGGTCGCTTCAATGATGGTATCGCCCGGTTGGAGCTCTTGGCGACGCTCTGCTTGCACTATCATATTGAGTGCTGGGCGATCTTTGACTGAACCTGCTGGGTTATTGCCTTCTAGCTTGACCAATACGGTGCTTGAGGTGTGAGCCGCCAGTCGCTGCAAGCGAACTAAAGGCGTTTGCCCGACATATGCTTCAATCGTTGGAAAGTCCGCCATCATGTTGTCCTTAATTTTTTTAGTCGGAAGAGTAAGATGACGTATCCACCTTACCGAACACTACTATAAAGTCGTGCTGGTAATTGGCATACAATTTATTGCTAGAGTTTATTCCAAAAAGTTCTAGTTATCCTCTTTGTTATAATTCATTTTCCTCATACTCTAATTGCCAAGGACGCCATTTTGGCCGTAGTGATTAGGGAGTAGCAATATATGAAGTTCATCAAGTCAGCCTTAGCCAGCTTATTAGCCGTAGGATCGTTGAATGTTTCGGCCGCGGATCAAACCATTCTCAACTCATCGTACGACATCGCTCGCGAGCTGTTTGCTTCTTATAACCCAGTGTTTGAAAAACACTGGCAACAAAAGACAGGCCAAACAGTGGAGATCAAACAGTCGCACGGTGGGTCATCTGCGCAAGCTCGCTCAATTTTGCAGGGGTTAGCCGCCGATGTAGTGACATTCAATCAGGTAACGGATGTTCAGGTGCTGCACGATCGTGGCAAGCTTATCGATGCTAATTGGCAAGAAAAATTGCCCAATGCAAGCTCACCTTACTACTCCACGACCGCATTTTTAGTGCGCAAGGGGAATCCAAAAAATATTCAAGATTGGGGCGATCTCGCTAAAGCTGATGTGGCTTCTGTATTCCCCAATCCTAAAACCTCAGGTAATGCACGTTATACCTATTTGGCCGCGGTCGGTTATGCACAAAAGACTTTTGGCAAAGAAAACCAAGCCGAGCAGGATCAATTCCTCAAACAATTTTTAGCTAATGTCGCGGTATTTGATACTGGTGGCCGTGGTGCGACTACTTCGTTTGTTGAACGTGGCATTGGCGATGTGCTGATTACGTTTGAATCTGAAGTGAACAATATTCGTCAGCAGTATGGCGTGGATGAATATCAAGTTGTGGTACCTAAGACCTCTATCTTGGCCGAGTTTCCCGTGGCCGTGGTGGAAAAAAATGCCAAGCGTAAAGGCACGCTTGAGGTAGCCAACGAATATCTCGCTTATCTGTACAGTGAAGAAGCACAACGTTTGCTAGCTGGGTTTAATTACCGCGTTCATGATGAAAAAGTGAACGCAGAATTTGCTGATCGCTTCCCTGAAGTTGAATTGCTAACAGTTGAGAGCATTGCTGGTGGGTGGGAAAATGCCATGAAACTTCATTTTGCCAATGGCGCGAAGCTTGACCAACTTCAACGTCGTTAATTCGTCATCGCCACCTGCGCTGAGTGTGGGTGGTTTTCTTACGCATCCGTTTTGTTTCGAGGGTTTATGAGCCATTCCTTCACCGCTTCTTTATCTCGCCCACGCCATAAAAGGGTGCTACCCGGATTTGGTATTAGCCTCGGTACTTCGCTGTTTTTTGTCAGCTTAGTGCTGCTATTGCCCGCCAGTGGTTTGATTATGCAGACGAGCCAAATGTCGCTCACCGAGTATTGGCAGGTGGTGGCGGACCCTCGTGTACTGGCCAGTTACAAAGTAACGGTGGGCGCGGCACTCATCGCCTCATTGTTTAATGGCTTGCTAGGATTATTGCTCGCTTGGGTGTTGGTTCGTTATGATTTTTATGGCAAACGTATTCTTGATGCTTTAGTCGATTTACCGTTTGCTTTGCCTACCGCCGTTGCAGGCATCACGTTGGCGACGCTTTACTCATCCAATGGCTGGGTGGGCAGCGTACTTGGCGAGCTTGGAATTAAAGTGGCTTATACCCCCTTGGGGATTGTTGTCGCGATGGCGTTTACCAGTATTCCGTTTGTGGTGCGCACGGTACAACCCGTCTTGGAAGAGATATCCAAAGAAGAGGAAGAAGCGGGTATGACGTTAGGCGCATCAGACAGCGCCGTATTTTGGAAAGTGATCATGCCTTCGATTCGTCCAGCACTATTGGTTGGTATTGCACTCTCATTTACTCGCAGCTTGGGCGAGTTTGGCGCAGTGATTTTCATTGCGGGCAATATGCCTTACGTCAGTGAAATTACCTCATTAATGATTTTTGTACGCTTACAAGAATTTGATTTTCCGGCGGCGAGTGCCATTGCTTCGGTAGTATTGATGGCATCGTTATCGCTGCTACTACTGATCAATCTATGGCAGGGCGCATACCTGCGTCGAATTCATGGACGTTAAGGAACCGATGATGAAAGTACATCAACCGTTACGAGTCGGTGAAGCACCTTGGGTGAAGTGGAGTTTGATTGGCTTTGCGCTGTTTTGGGTTGCATTGTTGCTGATTATCCCGCTAGTGAGCATTTTCAAACAAGCCTTTGCCAGTGGTTTATCGACTTATATTAGTCATTTAATTGAATCCGATACGCGTCATGCCATTGGTTTAACACTGCTAGTTGCGCTACTCACGGTGCCAATTAACTTAGTGTTCGGCGTGTTATTGGCTTGGGCAGTGACTCGTTTTGAATTTCCGGGTAGAAAAATATTAACCACTTTAATTGATATTCCGTTTGCCGTATCACCGGTTGTTGCAGGCCTTCTGTATTTACTGCTTTACGGCAGCAGCGGTTGGTTGGGCGAGTGGTTGTTTGAGCGCGATCTGCAAGTGATGTTTGCTTGGCCGGGAATTTTATTGGTCACGGTTTTTGTGACTTGCCCGTTTGTCGCGCGTGAGCTGATCCCGCTGATGCAGCAGCAAGGCCGCTCGGATGAAGAAGCGGCGGTTATTTTGGGGGCATCTTGGTGGCAACTATTTCGTCGCGTCACCTTACCAAATATAAAGTGGGCACTGATTTACGGTGTCATCTTAACCAATGCGCGTGCCATTGGTGAATTTGGCGCAGTAGCGGTTGTGTCGGGCAATATTCGTGGTGAAACCAATACCTTACCACTACACGTGCAGCTACTGTATGAAGATTATCAATCGGAAGCGGCGTTTGCTAGCGCCTCGCTATTGGCTTTCATTGCATTATTAACCCTAGTTTTTAAAGCTTATGTTGAATGGCGTCAACACAACAATCAGACAAAAACGAACAGAGAGCAAGAGACGGTATGAGTATACGTTTAGACAACATTTCCAAACAATTTGGTCAATTTCAAGCGCTCTCTCCGCTCTCGTTACAGATTGATGATGGCGAGATGATTGGCTTACTTGGTCCTTCAGGCTCAGGCAAAACCACTTTGTTGCGCATTATTGCCGGCCTTGAAGGAGCCGATAGCGGAACCATTCATTTTCGAGATCGCGATGTGACTCATGTCCACGTTCGCGAGCGCCGAGTTGGCTTTGTGTTCCAAAACTACGCACTTTTTCGTCATATGACGGTGGCTGACAATGTCGCGTTTGGTTTGCAAGTGATGGATCGCCGTCATAGACCAGCGGCGGCGGAAATCACCAAAAGAGTCAAACAGCTATTGGATATTGTGCAACTTGGCCATTTAGCTGAGCGCTATCCTGAACAACTGTCCGGCGGGCAAAAGCAGCGCATCGCCTTGGCTCGCGCTCTTGCAACAAAGCCGGAAGTGCTACTGCTGGATGAGCCTTTTGGCGCACTGGATGCCAAAGTGCGTAAAGAATTGCGCCGCTGGTTGCGCAGCTTGCACGAAGAGCTCGGTTTTACGAGCGTATTTGTCACCCACGATCAAGATGAAGCACTTGAACTCTCTGATCGCGTGGTCGTGATGAGCAATGGCCGCATCGAACAGATCGACTCGCCAGTGCAGCTTTATGCTCAACCGAACAGTCGCTTCGTCTTTGACTTTTTTGGCAATGTGAATGTATTCCAAGCCAACTGGAATAACGAGCAGTGGGTCAATGGCCAATCGTTTATCTTACCGCCGAAAGATCACGCGATTAATCAATCAGGAAAGTTGTATGTGCGCAGCCATGAGTTGAGCCTATCGAACAAACAAAATAGCCAAGCTTCATTGCCTTTTGAAGTGGTCTCTGTCAATCCTGTTGGCGCGGAAGTGCGAGTGGAACTCGCGCCAGTCGGCTGGGAGAGTGAGCAATTATGGGAAGCAAAATTAACCCATAGAGCATTGAGTGAACAACCACTCACACGAGGCGACAAAACCTTTGCTACGCCGCAAGTGGGCTACTTTTTTGGTGGGGAGAGCAGCACTCCGAACACCATTCGTTGGCCATTCTTAGACGCAGATAGTTTGATGTTTGAGATCTAAATACAACGGACGAACGATTGAGAATGGGTACGCTTGCGTGCCCATTCTGTTTTCTGGAGATTCAATCTGCTATAAAGGTTCAAGCGAAAATAACGTGGTTTTGGAGAAGGCGTAATGAAGGCGATTTTTGCATTAAGTGAGCAATTAGGTCAGCAATTGTTAGCACAAAAAGAGATCCTCACCAGTGCTGAATCATGCACTGGCGGTGGTGTGGCATTTGCACTTACCGAGGTTGCTGGAAGTTCGGCTTGGTTTGAACGATCATTTGTGACCTACAGTAACCTCGCTAAACAAGAGATGCTCGGCGTCAAAGCACAGACACTGGTGGATTTTGGCGCGGTTTCCGAACCCGTGGTGCGCGAAATGGTGCAAGGGGCACTTTTGCATTCCCAAGCCACTATTGGTGTCGCGATCAGTGGCATTGCTGGTCCTGATGGCGGTAGCGCAGAAAAACCAGTGGGAACCGTGTGCTTTGCATGGGCTTCTAAGCAGGGCTGGGAACGAGCTGAGACGCTTTGTTTTAAAGGCGATCGCGCACAGGTGCGCAAGCAGGCGATTACTCATGCATTACAAGTGGTGAGTCACTTTTTATCGCAGCCAAATTGAACCTAGTCGAAATTTTTTCGACACAGCTATAGACACTGTATGAATCAACAGTATAATTAACCCCAATTGGCGACTAAAGAGTCGATAAAAAATTTAACGAGCCGCTACCCACAGCGACAGTTTGGAGAAAGTAATGGACGAAAATAAGCAGAAGGCGCTAGCCGCAGCACTGGGTCAAATTGAAAAGCAATTTGGTAAAGGTTCGATCATGCGCCTTGGTGACAACCGTACAATGGATGTTGAAACCATTTCTACCGGTTCACTTTCTTTGGATATTGCATTGGGTGCTGGCGGTTTACCAATGGGACGTATCGTTGAAGTTTACGGCCCTGAATCATCAGGAAAAACAACCTTAACGCTGGAATTGATCGCAGCAGCACAACGAGTGGGTAAAACCTGTGCTTTTATCGATGCAGAACATGCCCTTGACCCAATTTATGCTAAAAAACTGGGTGTCAACATTGATGAGCTGTTGGTTTCACAACCTGATACGGGTGAACAAGCGCTTGAAATTTGTGATGCCTTGGCTCGTTCTGGTGCCATTGATGTTATCGTCATTGATTCTGTGGCTGCACTGACACCAAAAGCTGAAATTGAAGGTGAAATGGGCGATAGCCACATGGGCCTCCAAGCACGTATGCTTTCTCAAGCGATGCGTAAGTTAACGGGTAACCTAAAACAGTCCAACTGCATGTGCATCTTCATTAACCAGATCCGTATGAAAATTGGTGTGATGTTTGGTAACCCTGAAACCACAACAGGTGGTAATGCCCTTAAATTCTACGCTTCAGTTCGTTTAGATATTCGTCGTACAGGCTCTATTAAAGAGGGTGACGAAGTCGTGGGTAACGAAACGCGTATTAAAGTGGTTAAGAACAAAATCGCGGCTCCCTTTAAACAAGCGGATACTCAAATTCTTTACGGACAAGGTTTTAACCGTGAAGGTGAATTGGTTGATCTTGGCGTGAAACATAAATTGGTTGAGAAAGCGGGTGCTTGGTATAGCTATAACGGTGATAAAATTGGTCAAGGTAAAGCAAACGCCTGTAAATTCTTGAGAGAGAATCCAGCTGCAGCTATGGCTCTTGATACTAAGTTACGTGAAATGCTGCTCAATCCAGCCGAGTTAATTGTTGAAGAACCTATTTTGAGCGAAATGCCTCAAGAAGAAGAGTTGTAATCTTCTCCACGTTTATATTTCAACAAAGCCCTGCAATGCAGGGCTTTGTTTTATCCATGACTAATAGGGACAGTATGTATTCCTCTAAATTCAAATCGACGTTATCGTGCAAAGAGTGCGCATTGCAATTACTGAGCCGACGAGATCACAGCGAGCATGAGCTACAGCAAAAGCTCATGAGTAAAGGGTATGATGCGGAAATTATCGTTCAAACAATGAGTTACTGCCTTGAGAACCATTATTTGGATGAACTGCGCTATGCCGCAAGTCAAATAAGACAACATGTCACTAAAGGTCATGGTGAGCGGCGCATTCGACAAGAGCTGAGCCAAAAAAGAGTCAGTAGCGATGATATTGAAACCGCTTTATATCAAGAGCCTCAAGATTGGTTTGAATTGGCAAAAGCGGTGGCTGAAAAAAAATTCAGAGAACCTGCGGAAAAAGGTTCAAAAGAACATGCCAAACAAGTGCGTTTTTTGCAGTATCGAGGCTTTAGCTTCGAGCAAATTAGCTACGCTTTATCATCATCGGAAGCTTAACTCTTCGTCTGATCCGCAATTTATTTCCTGCCATGCCTTTTCTATAAGAAAACTAGTCGAACTCTTGTCCATGCTTTACAATAACGCAAAATTCTAACTTGAGTATTTCAGGAAGAGCTGCATGTTTATGAGCACTGATGAGGTTCGCCGCGCGTTCCTCTCGTTCTTTGAAAGTAAAGGACACCAAATTGTTGATAGTTCATCATTAGTCCCAGCTAATGACCCAACCCTGTTGTTCACAAATGCAGGAATGAACCAATTTAAAGATTGTTTTCTTGGTTTAGAAAAGCGTGCTTATACACGTGCAACAACGGCGCAACGTTGTGTGCGAGCTGGTGGTAAGCATAACGATCTGGAAAACGTTGGTTTTACCGCTCGTCACCATACCTTTTTTGAAATGTTGGGTAACTTCAGCTTTGGTGATTACTTCAAAGAAGACGCTATTGCATACGCGTGGGAGTTTCTTACTGTAACACTCAAGTTGCCCGCTGATCGTCTACTGGTTACTGTGTATGAAACCGATGATGAAGCATTTGATATCTGGAATAAAAAAGTAGGCATTCCGGCTGAGCGCATTATTCGCATTGGCGATAAACCGGGTGGTAAAGCTTATGAGTCAGACAACTTCTGGCAAATGGGTGACACGGGTCCGTGTGGTCCTTGTACTGAAATTTTCTATGATCATGGCGATCATATCTGGGGTGGTCCTCCAGGTTCTGCAGAGGAAGATGGCGATCGTTTCATTGAAATTTGGAACAACGTCTTCATGCAGTTTAACCGTCATGCCGATGGCACGATGGAGCCACTTCCAAAACCTTCCGTTGATACCGGTATGGGTATTGAACGTATTTCTGCGATCATGCAGGGTGTTCACTCAAACTATGAAATTGATGTGTTTCAAGCCTTGATTAAAGCCGCCGCTGATGTAACGGGTTATAACGATCTTTCCAATCAATCGCTACGCGTTGTTGCTGATCACATCCGTTCTTGTGCTTTCTTGATTGTGGATGGTGTGATGCCATCGAATGAAGGCCGTGGCTATGTACTGCGTCGGATTATTCGTCGAGCGGTGCGTCATGGTAATAAATTGGGCGCACAAGGTGCCTTCTTTCACAAACTGGTTGGCCCATTAGCACAAGTGATGGGAACGGCTGGTGAAGAACTGAAAAAGCAGCAAGCGCTTGTAGAAAAAGTGCTGCGCATTGAAGAAGAGAACTTCGGTCGCACTCTTGAACGCGGTATGGCGATCCTCAATGATGCACTCGATAATTTAGAGGACAGCGTACTGGATGGTGAAACTGTCTTTAAACTTTACGATACCTACGGTTTTCCGGCTGATTTAACTAATGATGTTGCACGTGAACGTGAGCTGACCATTGACGAACAAGGTTTCGAAAAAGCGATGGAAGAGCAGCGTCAACGAGCGCGTGAAGCGGGCCAATTTGGCACTGACTACAATGCAATCATTAAAGTTGATACCAATACCGCTTTCTGTGGCTATAGCGCGACACAAGGCGAGAGCCGCATTGCCGCTATGTTTGTTGACGGCAATGAAGTTGACACTCTATCTGCGGGTGATAAAGCGATTTTGATCTTGGGCGAAACACCTTTCTACGCTGAATCCGGTGGTCAATGTGGTGATGCGGGTGTTATTCAAACGGCCACGGGCTTGTTTAAAGTTGAAGATACACAAAAACTCGGCAACGCCATTGCTCATCACGGTGAACTCATCGAGGGCGTACTCGCCAAAGGCGATGAAGCGAAAGCCATTGTTGATGCTAAGCGCCGCGCTGCAATTTCACTGAACCACTCTGCCACACATTTGTTGCATGCTGCACTTCGCCAAGTATTAGGTTCGCACGTGGCGCAAAAAGGCTCATTGGTAAAAGCGGAAAGCTTGCGTTTTGACTTCTCTCATTTAGAAGCAATGACGCCCGTAGAGCTAAAAGAAGTGGAACGCCTAGTGAACGCGCAAATTCGCCGTAACCACACGATTGAAACCAATATCATGGACATCGAATCGGCAAAAGCCAAAGGTGCCATGGCACTGTTTGGTGAAAAGTACGATGATGAAGTTCGTGTATTGTCGATGGGTGATTTCTCAACCGAACTGTGTGGTGGTATTCACGCAAGTAACACCGGTGACATCGGCCTATTCAAAATAGTTTCTGAAGGCGGTATTGCTGCTGGCATTCGTCGTATTGAAGCGGTGACGGGTGAAGGCGCGCTGGATCTATTGGATCAACAGCAGGCTCAATATGAAGTCAAAGTGGCTGAAATGGCGGCTAAAGCGAAATCTTTGGAAAAAGAGTTGCAGCAGTTAAAAGATAAGCTTGCAGCGAAAGAAAGTGCCAATCTGATCAGCAATGTAAAAGAAATTGCGGGTGTGAAAGTACTAGTTGCTCAACTTAATGGCGCCGATAACAAAGCGCTGCGTGGTATGGTTGATGAGCTAAAAAATCAGTTAGGCAGTGGCATTATCATGCTGGGTAATGTGGCTGATGATAAAGTGGGTTTGATTGCGGGTGTGACCAAAGATCTTACCGCCAAAGTTAAAGCAGGGGAGCTGGTCAATATGGTTGCCTTGCAAGTGGGTGGTAAAGGTGGTGGCCGTCCGGATATGGCTCAAGCGGGAGGTACGGATGTTAATGCCTTGCCTAGCGCTTTAGCTTCCGTAGATGCTTGGATTTCTGAGCATCTATAAACCGTTGTAATAAGTCACGCTCAATCACTGTTTTTTGATTGGGCGTAATTTTATTTACCAAACCAAGTGGTCTAATTGGCGCAATAGGATACGAGCCAGTTATCTGCTTGGTTTTGTTTTTGTAACTACTGAATCGATACTCAACATAGTGCTCTGCTTTCGATTTGGTCCTAATGAGACTTTGGTCTTGGGAAGGTGAAGATAGGTGAAAAAGCCCCTTATCGTGCAAAAGTTTGGCGGAACCTCGGTGGGTTCAATAGAACGAATCCATACCGTCGCTGAACACATCATTAAGGCGAAGAATGATGGTAATCAAGTGGTTGTAGTTGTTTCTGCAATGTCAGGAGAAACCAATCGACTGTTGGGCTTAGCACAACAAATCGATAGTGTACCAACTGCAAGGGAACTTGATGTTTTGCTCTCTGCTGGTGAGCAAGTGTCTATGGCGCTATTAGCGATGACACTCAATAAATTAGGCTATTCAGCTCGCTCACTAACCGGAGCTCAAGCGAACATTGTGACCGATAATCAACACAATGACGCGACGATTAAAATGATTGATACTCGAACGATTACCGAGTTGCTGGCACAAGATCATATTGTGGTGGTAGCGGGTTTTCAGGGTGTGAATGAGAATGGGGATATCACCACTTTAGGACGTGGAGGTTCTGATACTAGCGCTGTGACGCTAGCGGGAGCTCTTAAAGCCGATGAGTGTCAAATATTCACTGATGTGGATGGTGTTTACACATGTGATCCACGTGTGGTTGCAACAGCTCAAAAATTAGAGATCGTTGATTTCCCGTCAATGGAAGAAATGGCACGTAAAGGCGCTAAAGTTCTGCATTTACCTTGTGTGCAATATGCGTGGGAAAATGAAGTTCCTTTACGCGTATTGTCTACTTTTGATGTAAACGCAGGCAGTCTAATCAAAGGTGAGCAGTGTCATAAAGCAGTATGTGGCATTGCGATTCAACGCGACATGGCGCTTATTACTGTGCAACATGATCATTTCCCGAGTTTAGCCAAGCAGTGCCAAATGCTCGGTGTGGAAGTGTGGAGTGTGATCGAAGATGCAGAATGGACAGGTGCCATTATAAAACGAGACGCTTGTGCTAAATTAGCTCTGGTTTTCAATGACAAAATCCGTAATAGTGAACCCGTTAGTTTATTGACCACGGTAGGTTTGCTGGCTCAGGAATTAGTTGAACGCTCATGTGAATTACTTGCAGAACAAGGGATCGAAGTGAGTTCCCTTTCGGTTGATAAACAATCGTTAATGCTAGTTATGCAGCCACAACATGTTGATAAGGCAGCCAATATTTTACATGAGGCCTATATAACGTCAGATGAGCTATTAGCTTTTCACCTAAAACATGTCTCTTTAGGGTGAGAGCGCACTAATAGATAGTTTACGAAAATATAACTTTTAGTGGATAATAGCGCAGTTGCAATATAATACAGAGATTACTCAAGGAGCAAAGAATGCTAATTTTGACTCGCCGCGTTGGCGAAACACTAATGATCGGTGATGAAGTGACAGTAACAGTTCTTGGTGTAAAAGGTAACCAAGTGCGTATCGGTGTGAATGCACCGAAAGAGGTTTCTGTCCACCGTGAAGAAATCTACATGCGCATTCAAGCTGAAAAAGGTAATGGTAGTGTTGCACCTAGCAACTACTAATTATCACAAGGAAGGCTAGCGAATTTTGCTGGCCTTTTTTATGCTTTGAAGTCACTGATATGACAGAAAAGTTTAATTTCACAGCGCTTTGATTAAATAGCCAACGGTTGATTTGATTTTTGTCGCTTTTACCAAGAAAGTGTTTGACATATTTTTGGTAAAAAGTAATATGTGCCTCCGCAAGACGGTGAGGTGGCCGAGAGGCCGAAGGCGCTCCCCTGCTAAGGGAGTATACGGTTTATAGCCGTATCGAGGGTTCGAATCCCTCCCTCACCGCCATTCTTGCTTATTTGGTTTAGCATCCAAATAAAGAACAATGTGCGTCCTTAGCTCAGCTGGATAGAGTACCTGGCTACGAACCAGGCGGTCGGAGGTTCGAATCCTCCAGGACGCGCCATATTCTTTCGTAAGATTGAATGTGAAAATGCGGTGAGGTGGCCGAGAGGCCGAAGGCGCTCCCCTGCTAAGGGAGTATACGGTTTATAGCCGTATCGAGGGTTCGAATCCCTCCCTCACCGCCATTTATTGACCATGAGTCAATTTTTTTGTTCAGAAATAAAATTTTTGTGATGTAATTCACATCTTGCGCGCTCATAGCTCAGCTGGATAGAGTACCTGGCTACGAACCAGGCGGTCGGAGGTTCGAATCCTCCTGAGCGCGCCACTTATTTAAAGTTAGTGATACTGTCATTAACTCTGCGCGTCCTTAGCTCAGCTGGATAGAGTACCTGGCTACGAACCAGGCGGTCGGAGGTTCGAATCCTCCAGGACGCGCCACTTATTCAAAGGGTCATTGA
>NZ_CAWNMS010000018.1:62426-73632 GCF_963875605.1 Vibrio sp. V04_P4A5T148 | reverse complement strand
GTTGACATCCCTCTTTGGGGGTATGATTTCCTTATGGAATACGATGCGCATCACATAAATGCAACGTGTTCTGTCAAAACCACATCCGTTGAGATTTGTGAGGAATAATGAATATTAAAAAAAGAATGATAGTGGGAGTTCTTGCTATTGGGGTGCTGCTCGGTTGGTTAAGCCTTGGAGGGACTCATGTCATCTTAGAAAAAACGTCGAGTACGGAATTTTGTCTCTCTTGTCATACTATGCAAGCACCCTTTCAGGAGTATCAAGGCTCGGTACACTTTAGCAATGCCAAAGGCATCCGTGCAGAATGCGCTGATTGCCATATCCCCACTGATACTATGGATTATTTAGTCACTAAAATCAGGGCGTCCAAAGATATCTATCATGAGTTCATTACCAAGAAGATCAGCACACCTGAAAAGTATGAAGCGCATCGAGCCGAGATGGCTGAAACTGTCTGGGCGCAATTAAAAGCGAACGATTCTGCGACCTGTCGTTCATGTCACAGTGAAGATGCGATGGAGATTTACGACCAAACGGTGCAAGCACAAAAAATGCATCAGTACGGTATCGACAATAATCAAACCTGTATTGATTGCCATAAAGGTGTGGCGCACATGCTTCCTGAAGTCAAAATGGACAGCCAAGCATTAGCCCATTTAGTCGAAGAGGCTAAGTTAACCCCTGTGGGCACTTCTATTGTTTATGCGATGCAATCTACGCCCATTTCTGATTTCGGAACGATCAATCCAGCGACGCCGCTGAAAGTATTGAATGAAAGCGATGGCAAACGCACCGTTGAATTGAGTGGTTATCAGATGCAAGGTGCAGAACAAGTCTTGTATATGGGTGAAGGTAAGCGTGCTGTGATTGCTATGTTAACTGAAGCAGGGCAAAAAGCATTGAGCGTAAAAGAGTATAACGAAGATGCCTACGGAAATCAGTGGCGTCAAGTAACACTTGCCGGGGACATCGACACGCCAGTGTTGGGTAAAATGGATTCGCTTTGGGCATACGCTGAGCAATTGGACAATGTTTACTGTTCAACATGTCATGCCAAAATTCCGAGTAACCATTTTACGGTTAACGCGTGGCCTTCTGTGGCAAAAAGTATGGGGGACCGTACCTCTATTTCCGCAGAGGATCTAGAAATCCTCACGAAATATTTCCAATACAATGCGAAAGATGTTGTTGCCCAATAAAAAATGAAATAAGGATTCAGTGATGACTACTCTCACACGTCGAAGTTTTCTAAAAAGCGCTGGTGCAACTGCAGGTGCGGTCGCTATTTTTTCGGTTAAACCTATGCCAGTTCTCGCTTCCGCACCGCGAGGAGCTGGTGTACTGACTGCTGGGCGTTGGGGCGCTATGCTGGTTGAAGTTAAGGATGGGAAAATTATTTCCTCCAAGAATGCATTGCCGCAAAGCGTACCCAATAGTCTACAAACCTCAGCGCCAGATCAAGTGCATACTCAAGCTCGGGTCAAATACCCGATGGTGCGTAAAGGTTTTCTAGCAAATCCCCATATGCCAGATGGTAAACGAGGAGACGATGAGTTCGTCCGCGTTAGTTGGGAAAAAGCGCTGCAATTAATCCACCAACAGCATGCTCGTATTCGCACTGCTTATGGAGCCGAGTCAATTTTTGCGGGCTCTTACGGCTGGCGATCCAGTGGGATTTTACATAAAGCCCAAACCCTACTGCAACGCTATATGAGTATGGCGGGAGGCTATTCGGGTCATTTAGGTGATTATTCTACGGGTGCTGCGCAAGTCATCATGCCTTACGTTGTAGGCTCAATAGAAGTGTATGAACAACAAACAACTTACCCTGTTGTACTTGAAAGTAGTGATGTTGTGGTGCTTTGGGGGCTTAACCCTATTAATACACTGAAAATAGCATGGAGCAGTACCGACGGCGCGGGGCTTGAGTTTTTTAATCAACTCAAACATTCTAAAAAAACCATTATCGCTATCGATCCTATGCGTTCGGAAACCATCGAATTTTTTGGTGAAAACGCTCAGTGGATTGCACCGCATCCTGGTACTGACGTTGCGATGATGTTGGGGATCGCCCACTCATTAGTTGAAAAGGGCCAACATAACCTCGAATTTTTGAATAAATACACCGCTGGTTACGACAAATTTGAAGCTTATCTGCTAGGTCATTCTGATGGCACGCCAAAGACAGCACAATGGGCTGAGGCAATTTGTGGCGTTCCTGCCAAACAACTAGAGCTATTGGCTGATATTTTTAGCAAAAATAGAACTATGATCATGGCTGGTTGGGGAATCCAACGTCAGCAATATGGTGAACAAAAACACTGGATGCTTGTCACTCTGGCTGCAATGCTAGGGCAGATCGGTTTACCCGGTGGTGGGTTTGGTTTTTCATATCACTATTCCAATGGCGGTAACCCAACGCGAACTGCGGGTGTTTTACCTGCTATATCAGCGGCTATTGATGGTGGTTCATCTGCGGGTAATGATTGGGCCGTTTCTGGAGCAGTAAATAGTTTTCCTGTGGCTCGTATTGTAGAAGCGTTGGAAAACCCATCCGGACAATATCAACACAACGGTCATGAGAAAACATTTCCTAACATCAAAATGATCTGGTGGGCTGGCGGTGCAAACTTTACTCATCACCAAGATACCAACCGTTTGATTAAAGCGTGGCAAAAGCCGGAACTCATCGTTATCTCTGAGCCTTATTGGACTGCAGCCGCAAAACACGCTGATATTGTACTGCCCATCACGACGTCATTTGAGCGTAATGATCTCACCATGACAGGGGATTATAGCAATCAACATTTAGTGCCGATGAAACAGGCAATTGAGCCTCAATTTGAAGCGCGAAATGATTTTGATGTATTTGCTGATATGGCGGAGCTGTTAAAACCGGGCGGACGTGCAGTGTATACGGAAAATAAATCCGAAATGGAATGGTTGGCTGGTTTCTATAAAGGAGCTCAAGCTATCGGTCGCCAGAATCGGATTGCAATGCCTAACTTCAGCTATTTTTGGAAACAAAATCAGCTCATTGAGATGAAATGGAACGAAGCGAACGCGAAGTTTGTGCGTTATTCCTCTTTCAGAGAGGATCCTATCCTGAACCCTCTTGGTACACCAAGTGGTAAGATTGAGATCTTCTCCAAAACCATCGAAGGCTTCAAATATAGCGATTGCCCGCCACATCCTATGTGGATGCCGCCAACGGAGTGGGTAGGGAATGCTCAAGCCGATGAACTGCAATTGATGACATCGCATGCGGCTCATCGTCTCCATAGCCAGTTAAACTATGCGGCACTACGCGAGCAATATGCGATAGCAAACCGTGAACCGATCTGGATTCATCCAGAAGATGCAAAAGTTCGAGGGATCAAAGATGGCGATCTTGTCCGTGCTTATAATCAACGTGGCCAAGTCTTAGTTGGCGCGCTGATCACGGATGGAATTAAGCAAGGTTCGGTCTGTATTCATGAAGGGGCATGGCCCGATTTTGATCAACCTCATGGTTTATGTAAAAACGGAGGATGCAACGTACTGACCGCTGACATACCTACTTCAAGGTTAGCCAATGGCTGTGCTGGTAACTCTTCAATTGTGAAAATAGAGAAATATGTAGGAGAGCCACTTCCTCTAACCGCATTCACACCGCCCAAAGGCGCGTAAAAACAAAAAGGCCACTAGATGAGAGTGGCCTTTACTTTTTAATCAGAGAGTCGTAATCAGTGAGTAATATCAGCTCGCCGCGATTTTGTTTGTTCTACGAGGTCTATTTTGTCCAGCCGATCCGCTTCTCGTGGGTTGGTTTGCACTTGGTTTGTTGCTGTTTGAACGAGTGGAATTGGCCGCTTTCGGCTTTCTGTAATTAGTTTTGGTATTTGCGCTTATGCTGTGACCTTTTGCTACATCACCAGAGCGCTGTCCGTCATTATGTTCTGGTTTGTTCTTTTTCGGCTTTTTCGCTTTAATCGGTTGTAGCGAAGGAGATGCCGGTAATTTGTTCACTGGCGCAAAGCCTTCAACCTCAATTCGTTCTAGTAAATTTTGGGTAAGGCGCTCAATGGCAAACATGTCTTTTGCTTCATCGGCGCAGACCAAAGAGATTGCATTTCCTTCGGCGCCTGCGCGGCCTGTACGGCCAATTCGGTGAACATAATCTTCAGGGACGTTAGGCAATTCAAAGTTTACCACTTGTGGTAATTGGTCAATATCAATGCCGCGAGCGGCAATATCCGTTGCTACTAAAATGCGGATCTCACCACTTTTAAAATTGGCCAATGCCTTAGTACGTGCGCCTTGACTTTTGTTGCCATGAATCGCGGCGGCGCTGATGCCACTGCCTTCAAGTTGTGCGGTTAAGCGATTAGCGCCGTGTTTAGTTCGTGTAAATACCAACGCTTGTTGCCAATTATTTTCTTTGATTAGTTGAATCAATAGCGCTGGTTTTTTCGCTTTATCTACAGGATGCACCCACTGTTTGACGGTTTTGGCGGTACTATTGCGTGGCGTAACCGAAATCTCGACTGGGTTGTTAACTAACCCTTTCGCAAGTTGGCGAATTTCATCAGAGAAAGTGGCCGAAAAGAGTAGGTTTTGACGTTTTGCTGGCAGCAGTGCAAGGATCTTTTTAATGTCACGAATGAAGCCCATGTCTAACATGCGATCCGCTTCGTCTAAGACCAAAATTTCTAATTGGTTAAATTTAATCGCATTTTGGTTGTATAAATCCAGCAGTCGACCCGGCGTCGCGACCAAAATATCTACTCCACGACGCATTTTCATCATCTGTGGGTTAACTTTCACACCGCCGAAAATAACTTCAGAGCGTAGTGGAAGGTTTTGCCCGTAAGTTGCCACGTTGTCGGCAACTTGCGCGGCCAATTCACGTGTCGGCGTCAGAATTAATGCACGCACTTGGTTGGGGCCTACTTTTGGGCCTTTAACTAATAGATCCAAAATGGGCAGGGTAAATCCTGCTGTTTTCCCGGTACCTGTCTGGGCCGCTGCCATCACATCTTTGCCTTCAAGAACGGCTGGAATAGCTTGCGCCTGAATTGGCGATGGTGTTTCGTAACCTTGAGAAGCAACGGCTTTCAGGATGGCATGGGATAAACCCAGAGAGGCAAAACTCATTAAAATGTCTCGATATGTAAATAAGGAAGTGATCCGCATCACGTTGCGGAAAGGCGCAAGCATACAGTAGTCACAGCAAAAGTGCTACGGAATGTCTCTGTTTGCCACTTGTCAGTAACAAATAGTGCGTATTTTCTTCCGAGAACATTAGAATTATTAATTTAAATGTAACCGGTTTCCGAAACCGGTTACATTTTTACGATAATCGTTTATGATGTCACGCAAAGTAGCAAAGCGATGATGTATTTCTATACCACGTGTCCACATGGCGTGAAATAGCATATTAGATCGACATAAGGGTACATTGAGTCAGCAAATGAAGACGAGGTAGATGACGATGGCAACGAATGGTTTTCCAAAAGATTTTTTATGGGGTGGGGCTGTAGCAGCACATCAAGTTGAAGGTGGATGGAACCAAGGTGGAAAAGGAGTCAGCATTGTCGATGTGCTCTCAAAAGGAGCGCATGAAGTACCTAGGGTGATGACCTCCGGTGTGGATGCAAATTATTTCTATCCTAATCATGAAGCCGTTGATTTTTATAGTCATTACAAAGGTGACATTGCACTTTTTGCTGAGATGGGTTTTAAATGTTTTAGAACCTCAATTGCTTGGACTCGTATTTTTCCACAAGGTGACGAAGTCTCGCCCAATGAAGCAGGGCTACAATTTTATGATGATCTTTTTGATGAATTGCTGAAATACGGCATTGAGCCAGTTATTACGCTTTCGCATTTTGAGATGCCATTCCACCTTGTACAACAATACGGGGGATGGGCAAATCGCAAGCTTGTGGATTTTTTCGTTAACTTTAGCCAAGTGGTGATGGAGCGTTATAAACAGAAAGTGAAATACTGGATTACCTTCAATGAGATCAATAACCAGCGAAATTGGGAATTCCCACTGTTTGGCTACTGTAACTCAGGGGTGATCTTCACTGAACATGACAACCCAGAGCAGGTGATGTACCAAGTCATGCATCACCAATTTATTGCCAGTGCTTTAGTGGTCGATCTCGGTCATAAGATCAACCCTCAATTTCAAATGGGTAGCATGATTCATATGATGCCGCTTTATCCCGCGTCGTGTCGTCCAGAAGATATGATCCGCTCTCAAGAAATGATGAGAGAGAAGTACTTGTTCAGCGATGTGCAAGTTCGTGGCTATTACCCAAGCTATATTTGGCGTGAATGGGAGCGAAAATCGATAACCGTTGATATGCTCGATGGCGATGAAGCGATACTGCGTAAGGGTTGTGCCGACTACCTTGCGATCAGCTATTACATGACGAATATTGTCTCTGATGATCGCAACGCTGAAGGTGAAACAACCAGTTTATTTAAACAAAGTCGCTTAAACCCTTATCTCACAGCGTCTGATTGGGGATGGCAAATTGACCCGGTAGGGCTTCGCTACGCGCTTTCTGAGTTGTATGAACGCTACCAGAAACCGATTTTTATTGTCGAAAATGGTTTTGGGGCGATCGATGAAGTCGATGAGCAAGGCCAAGTGCAAGACGATTATCGGATTGAGTATTTACAAGCACATATACGAGAAGTGAAGAAGGCCATTGCTATAGACGGCGTTGATGTCATGGGCTACACCCCTTGGGGCTGTATCGATTGTGTGTCGTTCACCACTGGTGAATATAAAAAACGTTACGGTTTCATTTATGTAGACAAACACGATGATGGTTCTGGTTCAATGGCTCGCAGTAAAAAGAAAAGCTTTTACTGGTATCAGTCCGTGATCAAAACCAATGGCGAACAATTATAAACGTGGAATGACAATAATAATTGTTGATTGAGAGCGTTCATCCAGCTTAGGAAATTAGGTAAACTCCCTCGGCTTCCAAGAGTCGGGGGTTTTTATTAGGAGTCACCATGGCGACAATCAATGACGTTTGTAAAGCTGCGGGCGTGTCTAAAGCCACCGTATCGCGCGTACTCAATCAAACTGGCCAAGTAAAAGCAAGTACGCGAGAAGCCGTTTTACAAGCCATGTCCACCTTGGGTTATCAACCTAATGTGTTGGCGCAAGCATTAGCCACAAACAGTGCAAATGCGATTGGGCTGATACTTCCTCAGTTTCAAGGGAGTTATTTTGGCAGCTTATTGCATCAAGCAGCACAAGGTACCGAGCAAGCACGTAAGACCTTACTTGTCATGGACAGCCACGATAATGCGACAGGCGAATTAGCAGCAGTGCGCTCATTGCTCACTCAGCGTTGTGACGCCATCATGCTTTACAGCCGCCATTTGTCGAATCATGAGCTGGCATCATTGCAATCTGATGTTTCAGTGCCACTGATTGTACTCAATCGAACCTTGGAAGAAGTCGGTTTGCATAGTTTTGGTTTTGAGCAGCATCAAGCCGCTTCTTTAGCGATTAATCACTTGCTTGAACTTGGCCATCGCCGCATTGCTTGCATCACTAGCCCTTTGGACAGTGATACAGGACAACAGCGATTTGCTGCTTATCAGTCAGGCTTGCAGCAGGTTGGTATTGAGCTCAATCACACGCTCGTTGTTGAAGGTGATAATTCTATGCTGGCGGGTTATGCCGCGGTTCAACGGTTATTAGAACAACAGAGTGAGTTCAGCGCTATTTTTGCCTGTAACGATGATATGGCACTAGGAGCAATGCGTGCACTTTACGAACATGCCATTTTGGTACCCAATCAGGTCTCCGTGATGGGGATTGATGATGAGCCCGCTGCTGCGTATTCGGTGCCCAATCTCTCAACAATATCGCTTCCTATTGAGCAACTGACGAAGGATGCAGTAGCCTTGGCCCTACAATTGGCTGAAGGGAAGGGCTCGGATGATGCCAAGATACATCGCTATCTAGGTAAGCTGGTGCTTCGAGAATCAACGTGCGCACCTTAAGAGGCCTCGCAGATTAATGACTCATTGAAATAATGAGCATTTATTTTAATTAACTGTATAAATCCACAGTTAATTGCTTGACATTATGTCACTCTTTACTAAGCTGTATGTATGCACAGTGAAGTTGGAGGTGAAATATGTTGTGGGAAACGCTAGAACGAGTTAACCGCCTTCGCCAAGAAGCGTTAGCCAACCCAGACTTTGTCCAATCCGCGCAAGACCATGAAGAGACATTGAAGCAGGTCGAGCAATACTTTGAACCAACGAAACGACGCAAGGCAGCAAAACGTGCAAAAACCCTTGCAGATATTTATCAACAGACTGAATTTGGTGAAAATCCATCTGGTGTCCAACATTAGTCAGTGTTTGACATGAGTCAGTGTTTGACATGAGCCAATGTTGAATATGCATTAGCAAAAATGGTTTAGCTTGCAAAGAGCTGCTTGATACGCAGCTCCTTTTCGTTTCCTTCCTTAAGGCTGATCGCTTGTCTTTATTCGGCTCAGTTCATTCAGCCAGTTGATAAATAGTACAGTTTAAGTCAGATTTATCGTCTGAGCTAAAGGCGATTGTCCGCATTTGGTTGGGGAGCAAAAAGAAGCTGGAATCAGAAAATTGTAGTACGTTGTCATGTTCTAGGTGAACGTAAAGTGCAGGTCGGTCAGTGGTCAAACAGAGACTGCCCGCACGATATTCACTCAATATGCGAGCCGATTTTAAGGGCAAGCGTTTGGGTACATCCGGCAGCCAAAAATTATCCCGCTGGCCATCTGTACTGACAAAGTAGATCGCTCCTTTTTCTGGTGTAAAAATCCTTTATTGTGTGTTGCCACACGATTTGGTTACTCTCTTGGGGCAGTCGTTCATTGATTGACCAATGCTTTCGCAATTCTCCTTCCCATCCAAACCAATATATGTCACCCACAAGGTATTGCTCACCGGGCGCATCATTAATGGCTCTCAGTGATAGGTGTTTCTCATCTTCAGAAAAACAGGCCAAAAGCGGGTTATAAAACCGTTTGGCGTGATAATGTAATTGCTTCCAGCGTCCAGAATACTCAATGCTTGACCAAGACGCGACGGGCCAGTTGTCATTGAGTTGCCAATATAATATGCCACGGCAAATCGGTGAGGTTGCCCGCCACGCTTCGACAGCCGTTTTAATCGCCATGGCTTGCTGAACTTGGCTCAAATAAAGCATCTGCTGGAAGCCATTCGGGAAACGGAAATAGCGAGTAAACATTTCGGTGATGATGCTATTACCACGAGCATTCTTTTGGTGATGTTCAAAATGAGGCGCACTGATATTCCAGTCGCTTTCTGGGATAATCTGCTTCACTTCACTAAATGAAGGCCAAGACTGATAACCGAATTCTGAACAAAATCGTGGGGATATTGAATGGTAAGCGTCAAAGGATTTACCTGAATGCCACACATCCCAAAAATGCATGTCACCTTTATTATCATCATGCCAAGCGTCACCAAAATCTAATTCACCATTGCAAGGTGAGCTTGCCCAAAAACGGCGACTTGGATCTTGTTCATTGACGAGGATTTCTAAAAAACGATTGAGTCGGTCGTAATTGACTAGGTATTTTTCACGGTTTTCTCGAGATTCTGGATACCAAGTTAATGAACCAATCACCTCATTATCACCACACCAAATGGCAAGGCAAGCATGGTGCTTCAAACGTTGTATTTGTTGTGTGACTTCTTGCTTTACCTCTTCTAAGAAACTCGGTGTTGAAGGGTATTGTGCACAGGAAAACATCAGATCTTGCCAGACTAATAATCCGAGTTGGTCGCAAAGTTGATAAAAATGATCGTGTTCATAATCACCCCCTCCCCACACACGAATCATATTCATGTGAGCTTCTTGTGCGGCTCTTAACAGCTGTTGATAACGGGAAAAATTGACTTTGCTTGGCATGGCGTCCATTGGTATCCAATTCGCGCCCTTCACTGATATCGAGACCTCATTCACGATAAAGGTCATTTCACTGCCGATGGAATCTTGATCAGTGCGCAACGTGAGACGTCTTAAGCCAACTTGGCGGTTGATCTGCTGCTGTGCCATGGTAATAGACAGTGTGTATAAATAAGGGTCACCGTAACCGTTTGGCCACCAGAGATGCGGATGGTGGACATCAATATCCACACTGCTTTGGTTGCAAAAAGCCTCACTATCGATCGTAATGGTTTGATCGCCAAAAGTAAGTGTGATGGGGGTTGAGAGCGATTCGCTATGCCGTATTCTCACGTGCAGCGTAACGTGTGTTAAAGCATGCCAAACTTGTTCAATATCCACACCCAGCAGTGAATATTCTTGTACCGTTTTTAATTGCATTGGTGCGAAAATACCACAAACAGCAAGGCATATACCCCAATCCCAGCCACTGTGGCATTGAGGTTTTCGCACTGTGTTCATGTGAGGAAGTTGATTATTCCCTTGCGCCCAAGGAATGGGAAAGGGCAGCTCATCGGCTCTTTGCTTTGCTATCGTAGCGGCAGGTTCAAATCGCCATTCAAAATGATTTACGCCAATTTGCAGATAAGGGCGAATATTAACGGTATAGGTTTGAAAAGCATTATAGCACTGTAGAACCTTCTGTCCGTTGATCCATAGATCAGCAAACGTATCGACCTTATTCAGCTCCAGTAAGTGGTTCGGGCACTGGAGGTCTGCCGCATTTAAAGTGATCGCTTTTGTTAATACCCAATGACATAAACCAGCCCACTGAACTTGAGATTCATTAGATGCATAATAGGGATGAGGGATCAAACCCGCTTGCAGTAATGCATGATACTGGTCACCGGGTAGCGTCATCGCGATTTGAATCTCGGGATACTCGGGTGAGCTCAATCGCCATTCACCGTTTAAATCAAACATAAATCCACCTCAAAAATACGATTTACAAGGGCTAAATGAGCTGATTTAACCATGCACTATGAAATAAAAATGTGCATGGGTGGCAGGCTCAAAAGTTGTGCGAAGTTTTTAGATTAAGTTGCGAAGTAGTCAATAATTATGATTTTCTTGACTTTAATTTGACGTCACTAAGCTTGACGAGCGGCTTGTTTTAACTTGTTTTGTCTTGCCACATATTGAAACAATTTGTTGTAAAAGTGTCCGTTTGTGGCGGTTTATATAAAGAATCATTTTGGAAATGGTGCTGAAAGG
>NZ_CAWNMS010000018.1:0-62382 GCF_963875605.1 Vibrio sp. V04_P4A5T148 | reverse complement strand
AATATGATGAAAATCGACAAGCTCGAAAATAAAAAACCGCCGTATCCGTAAGAAACTATTTTTAGGTGAATTTGCGATCCTCGGTTTTGAAGTTAGCTGTACAACGTCTATCAAAGACTTTGAACAATACGATCTCTTCGTTGATGAGTTTATTGATTACGTGGATAGCATCGGTCTTTGTTTCGGTGGTGGTGGATTAGAGATCTTTGACGGCTTTGTGTGCGCAGCCGATCGCTACCGTTCAGCAACAGAAGAAGATAAAGCGTTGATTGTAAAATGGTTAGAAAATCGTGCTGAAGTAAGCAAAGTCGTTGCTGGTGAATTAGTGGATGCCAATTACGCTTAATTGCTCTTCTATTCTACGTTATTCAGCCAGTGCTTTTCATTTGCGATGTCTGACAAAAAAGCCGGAGTGAAACCACTCTGGCTTTTTTATTATGCTAAATTTTATTACGTTAAAAATCAGCGTGTTTAACAAAGTAAGGATTGTTGAATTTATTGGCGTGACCAACAATCGAAACCACTAAACGGTTCCATAGCGCTTTATCAAAAGGTTCTTTAGGGATGGCAGGATAAAGTGTTTCGACCTCTTCTCTGGCAAAGGCCATAAACTCTTTCTTTTTCCTCTTGTTATACTCTTGGGCGACATTATTGTAGTTGCGGATCCACTCTTTCTTAAAGCGAAGCAAGGCGGGCTCGGCTTTTTCTAAAGGTAGCCGAGAGAGATAAACGCGCTTATATGAGATTTTACGATCAATCATCGTTCGCATACTGGTTTGAATGTAGGTACCGTGCTGCGTAATGGAAATATCGCTCTCATCAAACAGATTCACACACCAGCCCTTAGGCCAAAAGTCAGCCTGTTTATACTGATTATTTCTAGCGGTTAATACTTGATGAAGCACTAAATCAGAAGTGCCTTTAAAGGTTTGCTGCCATGTGGCTATGCGAATTTGCAATGAACCAGGCAAGCGATAGACATTGGTAAACTTATCTTCGTTCATGACTTCTACAGTAATTGGTTGAATAAAATACAATTTTTGAATGCCATTTGAATGCAGGGAATGCACCTCAAAGACGAAAGCCAAACGACGTGTCGATTATTTTATGACACATAAAATTATGTGCAGAGTACTCAGCTAATGATTTCAATTATAAGTATAAAAAGTGAGCGAGGTGGATTTTACAAGGTTTGCATTAAAATGCGAGCTTAAGTTGGCGTTAAATCTAATAATGATCAGCGATTATTTGCCTTATCTTGCAAAATTTGACTTTCTAGGTAGAGATAACTCGTTGTATTGCCTAGTCTAGTTAATAGAACTTCACAACTCGAGACCAATCATGGAGATCAAGTACCAGCAGTGGCAGCATAAGCTATACATGAAAGTGCTCAAATTGGCCGCAGCGATTCTGCCCATCTCCAAGCCAACCTTGTTTATTGGTAAAGAATCGCTCAAGCAACTCTGTTATTCGGTTTCTTTGATGGGTATTGAACGCGTGCTTGTCGTAACAGACCAAGGCATTGAAAAGCTTGGTTATGTAAAAAAACTAACCTTTGAGTTTGAGCGCGTTGGTGTCAGTTGTGTGGTGTTTAACCATGTATTGCCTGATCCTACTTATGATCAAGTTGAAGCCGGCCTCCATCAGTATCGATTGGAGAAGTGCCAAGGCGTTGTCGCTATTGGTGGCGGCTCTTCAATCGATTGTGCAAAAGTGATCGCCGCTTGTGCTACTAACCGCAAGTCGATCAAACGTTTAGTGGGGTTGTTAAAAGTATGGAAAACACCTGCGCCGCTGTTTGTGATCCCAACCACGGCAGGTACGGGCTCTGAAGTGACCGTCATTGCGGTGGTTTCTGACCCTCAAACTCAGCAAAAAACACCGATTACTGACCCGAAACTTGTGCCACTTATTGCAGCGTTAGATCCGATGCTGATGATGGCCCTACCTACTCATATTACTGCGCAAACGGGGTTGGATGCACTCACGCATGCAGTGGAAGCCTTTATATCACGTAATGCCACGCCAGAGACTGATCGCTATGCCATCGCTGCGGTTAAACTGATCCACGATAACTTGGAAAAAGCGGCGTTCTTTGGCCAAAATTTGACGGCGAGACAAAACATGGCACTGGCCTCTTATTACGCTGGACTTGCTTTTACCAAAGCCAGTTTAGGGTATACACATGCCATCGCCCATGCGGTTGGGGCGAAATACCATTTCCCGCATGGCTTAGCGAATGCGGTTGTGTTGCCACATGTATTGGAATACTCCAAAGAGGCGGCGAAAGATAAGCTGGCTAAACTGGCTGACGTACTCAAAATAACCGATCCACATTTGACCGATTCAATGAAAGCGGACGCCTTCATTAGGTATGTAAAAGAGCTCAATCACACACTGCATATCCCTAAACAGTTACAGGGAGTGATGCCAGAGCATATTCCAGAATTGGCCAAACAAGCTTTTCGTGAAGCGTTTTGGAATTATCCTGCGCCAAAATACATGCAGCAAACGGATTGTGAAGCGATTTTTAGGAAATTGTAATCTACATTCAGCGTTATCTTTGACCGCTCTCGTCATCATAGCAACGAGAGTGGTCAAATTAGGTCGATTCATTTTTTAAGCAGTATCAACCCACTTGGCAGAGTATCACCGAAGACACGTTTGGATTCTGTGTCAGACAGATCATGCACTTCATTCACCAAAGTAAACCAAGTTTCTGGAACCTTACTTTGCTTTATCTTGGCTAAAACGAGCTGACGAACATCCTCGCTAATATCAAAAAGACGATCTCCTGTCTTGCGACACATCATTACCGCGGCAAAGGCAATCATCGGTTCTTTTTGCCAGTTTTGATCAAGCAACTTCGGTAACCATTGTTCCACTTGCGCTCTTGGGATTACTGAATGTTGACTACCATACAGTAGCGTTCGAGAGGCTAACCGCCCAACGGCCCACCAGTGTGCTTGTTCACATTGAGTTTGATTAATCGCTTTGTTCAAAAACCACGTGGCAAGTAATACTTTATCTTCCACTTCTAGATGTTCCAGTGAGGCGGCAAGCCGCACCATTGCTTCGTACCCTTTGTCGTGTGCTTCTTGAGCTGATTTTGGATTTTTGATTGCGCTCGGGTGAAGATATTTAGCGATATCCGCTAGAATCGTTTCTTGTTGCTCCTGCCTCAGTCCGCCAGCAACACGCCGCCAAAATACCCACCAATCGCTCCAACCTTGATGATTTTGGAATTGAATACCTTGTTGATACAGATTCCACATCTGTTCCATACGCCAAGGATCGGTTGGGTCGCCAAATCCTGGTCGCAGGGCAAATCCAGCCAGACGCAACCAGTTTTTCTCGTGTTGCTCTGAGCGACGTCGACGTTTACGGCCTTGAGAAAATGCATCAAAGAGCGGTCGCAGCGTGGTGAAATCCCATTCATCACGTGGCCCTAAAAGCTTATCTAAATCTTTGCCAAGCGTTTTTATGGCTTGGTTATCAGAGGCTTTTTTATTGCCACTATAAAGGTGTGTGATGAGCGAAATCGCCTCTGACAAGCGAGGATGACGTTGGATTTCACTGTCTGACTCACTGTGCTTGCGAACTTCAAACTCAAGTTGCCATCGGTTTTTTTCGTCCTCAACACTGACACATTCAATCTTGAGCGTGCCGACTTCCGTTAATTGACAAGCCAGTTGAACTTCCACTCGTTGCTTTTGGTTAGCATGCAATAGAGCAGCATCATTTCCTTTTAACGCCGTTATATAAGGAGGCAATGGCGTAAAAAGCTCATGTTCAACAGCCAATAACAGACCATTTTGAACGCGGCGATCAGCAAACATATCGTGGGTTGAGGTCAGGATGTTGAAGCGTACTGGTTCACCTAACGTCAGTGAAAATCGGCGGCTGGTTAAGCGTATCTCTTGTCCTTCTTCGGTGCCTTTAGCCAAGAAACAGAGAGCATGTCCGGCACTGTTTTTTTCAGGCAGGTGTAAAAAATAGGAGCGTGCCGATCCACCGCCGATTTTAAGCTGTGCACCTTGGCGAGCTTTACCATAGGCAACAGCACCGAGTGCGACTGCCCAATCAGGGTGAGGATTATCAAGCAGGGTGATCGGCGAACCTCGCCAATCGGTCAATAATTGAGTGATGCGCTTTGTGATAAGCTCACTATTAAATACGCCGCCATTAAGTAGTAATCCAACGGGAATGGCCGTTGCGTTTGACTCTTGCTTGAGCGCAAGGCGAGAAACGGCTTGGTGTTCAGCTAAAAATTCAGCAATGTGTTTACTCACGGCAGGGTCGGCGGCGTAGGGCAAACCAAATTCCACCACTGCACTGCGGCGTTTATTTGGACGTTCTTGTACCGAGCAAAGTGGGAAAAAACCTTCCAGTGTAATGTCATGCACCTCTTGTTTCGTCAGGGAAATGCTTTTTGCTGCGCCTAATAGCTTTGAACCACTGCCAAGGAGCGTAATTTTTAGCTGCTCTGGGGCTTGGTTTGATAAGAGCTGCTCTTTTACTTGGCGAGTTTGCTGAATTAGTTTGCTCAAACTGGCGGCGGTTAATTTTTTCGAACTGTCAAAGCGCTGTTCCGCTAGATGAGCTAATGCTAAATCAAGGTTGTCACCTCCGAGCATTAAGTGATCACCCACGCCAATTCGGTCAAGGGAGAGTTGGTTGTCTGCGCTGTGTTTCGCTTCAATTAAACTGAGGTCTGTCGTACCTCCGCCCACATCACAAACCAAGATCAAAGGGAGTGACTGTAGTTGCTGTGAGGCACAATGGCGGTGACGTGCGTACCAGTCATAGCAAACGGCTTGTGGCTCTTCAAGTAGTACAATTGAGCTTAAGCCAGCCAGTGTTGCAGCTTCGATGGTGAGCTTACGAGCCGTTTCATCAAATGATGCCGGTACGGTGATAATGACATTTTGATCTTCAAGTCGATGACTTGGATGACGGTGGTTCCATGCTTGCCGGATGTGATTGAGATAACTGGCGCTGGCAATGACAGGGGAAACTTTCGCCACATCGTGAGCACCTGCCCACGGTAAGATGGCTTGCTTGCGATCAACCCCTTGGTGGGAGAGCCAACTTTTCGCGCTGGATACTTGTCGCCCTTCTACTTTTGCACCTAAATCTCTTGCCCATTGGCCAATAATTACCTCTTTGCTATCGCCCATAACCGGTTCAATTTGCCAAGGGAGCGATAGGGCATCAGGTGCGATCTGCCCGTCGGCTGGGTGATAACGAAATGACGGAAGGAGTGGTTTTCGAACCACTTCACCGGGGCCAATCAATTGGTCGACCTCAAAAAGATGCACGGGTGAGTCTTCTAACGATTCGGTGATTTCACAAAATGCCACCACAGTATTGGTGGTGCCTAAATCGATACCGACGAGAAAGCGAGGAGAAGACATGGAGGCTCCTGAATTTCAAAAACGGCATCCGAAGATGCCGTGTGGGGATTATTGAGTGACTTGAGGATCTTCACGCACATCGAACTCAACGTGCCATGTTTGGCCGTTGTCGGTCGCAATGGCTTCTAAGTGAAGTGTCCCGAGTTCTGTGATCGTTGAGGCTAAGTGAACCGGAACGACTTCGCCTTGTCGACGTCCTTCAGAAACAGGCAAGGTGACGTGGATCTCGGGCAGCTCTACAAGTTCTTCTGGAGCCCAATAATCTAAGTGCATGCCAGCTTCGTCATCGCGGCGTATTGTTGAACCAAAGAATTGAAAATGTACAGGCTCACCAATGACCAATCCAAACTCTTGGCTTGGTACGCGGACACTACTTCCTTCTTCCATGCCAAATGGAGCGACGCACAAGGCTTCCATCGGCGGTGTGATCCCCGGAATGGCAGGCATAGCACTTTCAATACCGACGTAATAACTCGAGGCAATGCCACCGCGAATACGCACACCTTGTCCACGACGAACTGCGCCGTAATACGCTGCGCCACATGCGACGGCTAAATCAAGGTCTAAGCCTGTTAAGCGCTTCATCTGTGGTGCTCCCACAGTGCTCAACCAAGCATTAATCGTGCTGAGAAGACGGTTTGCTAATAAATCGGATTTTAACACGCCACCGTTTAGTAAGATGGCGGTCGGTTTGATAAAATCCATCTCCGGAGCTTCGCCCATACCGGGCATGCCAGCAAATGGATTATCATTCAGAGCGGATATGTCGCCACCCATTGCATGGGCTTGTTTTGCCAAGAACGCGGCGATATGGCGGGTAACTCCAGCGTCTTGCGCGTAGGGAAGGCCCATTTGCGTTAATGCGCCACGTGCTTTTTGTACGGGATGATCAGTGATATTCACTTGTGGCAAAAAACCATCGACCAAGGTTTGTTGCACTTCTTGTTGAGTCAATTCGGTTTTAAGCGTTGTACCGAGCAGTTTTGAACCGCGACTTGGTACCACAATCGGTACGGAATGTAGGGCACTGTCATTAAGAAGCGCCTCTTTGGCATCTCGGCAAGCGTGCGTCATCGCTTGTACTTGCCAAGGGGCTAATTCTTTACCTTCTTGCGCCAATTTCATTTTTAAACGGTAAGCAAGGGCAAGGTCCATGTTGTCGCCGCCGAGTAAGATGTGCTCACCAACCGCAATCCGATTGAGCGTTAAGTTACCAGCGTCTTCAGTCACTTCCACTAAGGATAAATCAGTGGTTCCCCCACCAATATCAACCACCAGAACAATGTCACCCACTTTGACTTCATCGCGCCACGCATCGTGGCTATTATCTATCCAACTGTATAAAGCCGCTTGTGGCTCTTCAAGCAGCGTTAATTGCTCAAAACCAACGTTGCGTGCTGCTTCAGCGGTTAAATCTCGGGCGGCTGGATCAAATGAAGCGGGTACTGTTAACGTGACATCTTGTGTAGCTAAGGGGAAGTCAGCGTGAGCGTGATCCCAAGCGCTTTTTAAATGCTCTAGATAGCACTCAGTGGCTTTTAATGGCGAGATCTTTTCCACTTCATCGCTGCTACCCACGGGTAAAAATGCATCACGTCGATTGATGCCACCATGACATAGCCATGATTTGGCACTGGCGACTAAACGAATCGGTGTCTTACTGCCAAGGTTGCGCGCAATGGCACCGACTAAAGCTTTTGGCTCGGCCGACCAAGGCAAAACGCGTGCGGCAGGGCTCATCTCATGTTCATGAGGCTGGTATAAAAACGAGCCTAATTGATGACGGCTTTCAACCGTACCGGGCGCGGTAAGTTGAGGGATGCTCATTACTGAAACGCGAGCGTTTTCATCCTGTGTATCAACATAAGAGAGCACGCAATGTGTTGTGCCTAAGTCAATACCAATACTAAATTTTGGCGCTGTCTGTTCCATTACAATTCAACCTCGGCAGGTGCGATGATTGAAGCATCATACTGTTCAGCCAATTTAGGCAAAGTGATAGCCGTTGCTTTCCAACCTTTATGGACTAAGGTGCCATTAAAGGGTGCTGAACCCGTCACATTACCCGTTAAGCGAACTTCTTGCGGGTTGAAACCAGCTTCAATGGTAATTCGGCTTTCTTCATCTTCGCCGCGAATGGGCGTGAGCTGAATGTAATCTTGCAGAACTTTTTTACCACCTGCGTGGATCACGCGCGCCGCGGCTCCGACTTCTTCATCCGAAAAGGCGGTGACATCTTCATTTAAGAAGTCAATCAGACGAGCTTCTTGCTGCATTAACGATAAAAGTTGTAGGGCGGAATCGGTTGGCGCTGTCGCTAATTTAGATTCGACTTCAACTACGCGCTCAACCACTTTTTCTACTGCTACGATTTTTTCGACTTCAACAATCGTTTCAACCGGCTTTTCGACTTCGACAATTTTCTCGACAGGTTTTTCAACAACTTTCTCAACGACTTTTGATTTGCGTGATACCACAATGAGAAGTAGCAAAAAGCTTGATGCACTGAGCCCAGCATGCAGCATATCAAAGGTGGTAGGGATCATATTTAAATCGAAGTTCATCACAATTCTCTTTACACAATGAAGTAGGCGTGGGAATTCTCGTGAGCCTACGGTGAATAGACTTAAAAATAGGGGCGCAGCTTACCATATTCAAGGCGAATACAGGATAGAAAGTCCGCATCATCACGTTTAAGCTAAAGTGATTGCTTGCGTTTTGAGCAGTATCAATCATTAATTCTCTATTTTGGTTCAACTTTAAGATTAATTGGTTAATAAATTGGTGACTGGCTATTGATTTACCTACTTTTATAAGAGTAATTTGAGTCCTGAGTCCTGAGTCCTGAGTCCTGAGCCACGGAGAGGCTGTTATGTTAGAGAGCGACAAAAAGGTGATCTACCCTTTATGTATTTCAATTATTACCTTAATGATGACAGCGTCAGTCATCTCATTACTCTACATTAATCAAAAGAATCATATTGTCATGTTGTTTGATAGCCACGCTGAACATCAAGCAAGCATATTAGACACGTTGGTTGGAAATGATGTCAGTTTTATTGGTTCGGCTGCCAATTTTTTGCATGCTACCGAGGGGGGTAATGTACAAGGATTTGACGTTTTTGCTCATGGTGTTATGTCAACATCCTACAGCCTTATCGGTTTGCAATGGTTAGCGAAAGTAACGAAAGATGATGCTGACGAATTTGTAACATTAATGAGGGATCGTTTGCCTCAATTTGAGTTATTTACAGTACCTAAAGCGGGTCAAAAGGTGATTGGATTTTCTGAAGATAATGAACAACCCGTTTATGTTCTGAGTGATATTTATCCTCAGACCAAAAGTAACCTTGAATTGCTCGGCTTCTATTCGCTACGCCCTCGCTTTCAAAGAATTGCTGCACATATTGAGAGTACGGGGCTACCTGCTATATCCGATAAGGTCCGCCTATTGCAAGATGGCATAGAAGCACACCACAAAAAGGATGGATTATTAGTATATCATCCCGTTTTTAACTACAACAAACAGGAAATGATTGGTGTGGTAGTGGGTGTTATTCGACTCTCTACTTATTTTGATGGATTGGTGAGCCGCACGGCATCCGATCATCGATTGTATATGAAAGTAACCGATCTCGGATTTGATGCCGAAGATGATCCGATTCTATTCCAAAGCCCAGATTGGGATTCAATCAAAGGCATAGAAATAGAGAAACGCTTATCTCTGCCTAACCGTGATTGGAAAATTGATTTTAAGTTCTCAGAACCAATAGCGAGCAACATACAGTGGATTTTAGTAGCGCTCAGCGTCGGTGGTTTAATTATTTCGATCTTGTTAGGTTATGTTGTCTATTTGTTGATGAGAGAAAAACTTCATCTTAGCGAGATGCTAGAAGAACGTACTGAAGAACTGCGCTTTTTAGCGGACCACGATAGTTTGACTGGGTTGTATAACCGACGTGCATTCGGACGTTTACTGCAAGAGAACGTCTTACAGAAAAAAGCTTTTTCGTTGGTAATGTTTGATGTCGATGATTTTAAACTGATTAATGACAACCATAGCCACATTGCAGGCGATGAGATGCTAATACATATCGCAACGGTTATTTCACGTCATATGGGAAATAATGATGTTTTAGCTCGGTTAGGTGGGGACGAATTTTGCATTATTTGTGAATTGTCAGAACTTCAACCTTTGCAGTGTTATTTAGAAACATTACGAGCGGCTGTTGAATCAACCGGATATGAGTTCATGGATGAGGTGCTGTATTGCACGCTCAGTATTGGGGCGGCGATCAATCATACTTATGATCAAGAGTCTTTATTACATTTGGCAGACAGCAAGTTATACGAAAGCAAAGAAAATGGTCGCAACCGAGTTTCAATCGCCCAATAACTGTCCGAACGAAAGGGCGAGAGTCGAGTTTTTGAGAGGAGTCGAGTAAGATAACGTTCTTTGACTACTTATATCTAAAGGATACGCCTGAACAATGAACTATAACCGAGTTGTCTGCTTCGATTTAGAAATGTGCTGCTGGAATGAAAATGGGGTTGGGACAACGGGTGAAATCATTGAAGTGGGTTTAGCTGAAATTGATGTGCAGTTGGGCATGATTGTGAAGCGCGCTCAATATTATGTCAGGCCAGAGCAAGACGAAATTTCGCTGTTTTGTAGTGAGTTAACCGGGATAACTCCGCGTAAAATTGAAAAACAGGGGCGACCACTTGCAGGTGTCGTTCAATCAATGGTCAAGAATTTTGGCGGCCCAAACAAGATTTATGTTTCGTGGGGGCGTGATGATCAAATTTTAGCTAAAGAGTGTGAGCAGAAGGGGATCGTTATGCCTTTTAGCGAGTTCATCAACCTAGCAACGCTCTACCGTATTCAGCAGAGAATGAAAGAAAAACGTATTGGTCACCGCGCCGCACAAGAAGCGCAAGGTATTGAGTGGGAAGGGCGACAGCACTCCGCTTATGTTGATGCCTACAACCTTGCGAAATTGGCGTTAACGATGTTGTAATCCGCTCTATTTTTGAGCGGAAAGTTTAGCGCGGATAAATTCACTGTGGTCGACATACAATAATTCTGCCGCTTTGCGGATCACCGCCTCTTCGAGTGGGTCTATCTCACCGTCCGCGTGCGCCACTTGCCACATCGCCTTGATAAGTTCATATCGCGTATCTTGCGAGAGCTCGCGTAATTGTGAAGTGAAATCATACAATGAAGCTGACTGTTTGACGCTTTGTTCTGCCCGAATGAGCAGTTCTGTGGTTTCTGTATCATCTAACGCTAATAGTCGTTTAACTAATTGAAACTTAGCGTCATTTTCTCGTGTGTCAATTTGATGATCGGCTCCTGCCACTTCTCTGAGCAAACAAGCAATCGCTAGGTTGGGGTTAGTGTTGGAACGCTGGCCTAAATCTTCTCCGTCCAAGAGTTGCTTGAATAGCGATGTAATGGCATTAAACATAAAAAAACCTACTGAAAATTTCGAATCATTATTGTTTAAATAGTGGCGTATTGAGCAAAACACAAGTCAGAATAAAGTGAGATTCTAAATATCAAGGGATTCATCTTCATCGTTCTCGTGATAAAAATCATTCGGATCTTGAGGAACGCTAGGGTCTTCTAGTATTTCAATGACTTCTGAACTTGAGTATTCATGCCCCATCAGGAAAAGCGCTAACATGGCGTCGGCTTTGGATTTATTGTCCGCTTTTTCTAGCAAAATTTCTTCAAAGCGTCGCCGTATCATGGCAATCTCATGTTCAACAAAACCGCGACCTTCTTCCTCTCCTTCACCTTCCTCGGGCGCATTATCAAACTCCAGAAACAGAAAATGGCCGTCCAATTGTGTGTCAATAAGACGTTCAGGCAACCAAGCCTCACCCATCACCAATTCTGGATCGGTGTTATCGGGTAGTGAATCGAGTATGTGTTTCAGTTCAGATGCTTTCACAGTTTTATCGTTTCAGTAATCATGTCGCTATTGTAGCGGCGATTTTCTTATAAACATAAGAAATCCTGATCCGATTGCCCAATTTTAAATCGCTTAATCATACGAACGATGGCAAAACATACCGGAATCGAGGAGGAAGCGAATAAATGCTCGCCGTTTGTGAAAGGATAACTGATTGCAGGCGCGTTGATTATGCTACAATCCGCTCAGTTTTATGTAATGAAATGAATAGGAAATGCTTTGACCTCGTCACAGCCCAATCAACACAAGTCAATGAACGCTAGCAGCAACAGTGCGGCATCTCTGCGCAATGCATTGAAAGAATGCATGATGCGTGATCGTTTTCGTCTGAGTAAACGCATCTCTGGTGCGAGCAAAATAAAAAATGAGCAAGCCAAACATGCCGTTTTTGATCAAATTGCGCTCGATATTGCTCAGTCAATGATGGTGGCGCAGCAGCGTCTCAACAGCCGCGTTACCATCGACTACCCTGATTTATTGCCCGTAAGCCAAAAACGCGATGATATCGCCAAAGCGATTGCTGAAAACCAAGTGGTAATTGTGGCAGGTGAAACAGGGTCAGGCAAAACGACTCAGTTACCCAAAATTTGCGCAGAACTTGGGCGCGGTAAATATGGCCTGATCGGCCATACGCAACCACGTCGCCTTGCTGCGCGTTCGGTCGCGAGCCGAATAGCGCAAGAGATGGAAACAGAACTGGGTGGCTTTGTTGGCTATAAAGTTCGTTTTAACGATCAAATTTCCGAGCAGACTCAGATCAAATTGATGACTGACGGGATATTGTTGGCCGAAATCCAGCATGATCGTTTTCTCAATCAGTACGATACCATCATTATCGATGAAGCGCATGAGCGCAGCTTAAATATCGATTTTATCTTAGGTTATTTGAAAGAACTGCTGCCGCGTCGTCCGGATCTCAAAGTCATCATTACTTCGGCCACCATCGATCCTGAACGCTTCTCTAACCATTTTAGTGGTGCGCCTATCATTGAAGTGTCGGGTCGTACTTATCCGGTCGATACGCGTTATCGACCACTGTTTGGTGAAGAGGACGCAGACCGCGATCAACTTGAAGGTATTTTTGAAGCCGTCGATGAACTCTGTGCTGAAGGGCTTGGCGATATTCTGATCTTCATGAATGGTGAACGAGAAATTCGTGATACGGCCGATGCGCTCAGTAAACGTAACTTACGTGATACTGAAATTGTGCCGCTTTATGCACGATTATCCGCCGGTGAGCAGAATAAAATCTTTCAGCCCCATATAGGGCGGCGCATTGTTTTAGCCACCAACGTGGCAGAAACATCCCTTACCGTTCCGGGTATCAAATATGTCATCGACCCTGGTACGGCACGTATCAGCCGTTATAGCTACCGCACCAAAGTCCAACGTTTGCCGATTGAACCAATTTCTCAAGCGAGTGCAAATCAGCGTAAAGGACGTTGTGGCCGTGTTGAAGAAGGGATTTGCATACGCCTCTATTCCGAAGAGGATTTTCTTTCACGCCCAGAATTTACCGATCCGGAAATACTGCGTACCAACTTAGCCTCGGTTATTTTACAAATGACCGCACTTGGGCTGGGTGATATTGAAGCATTCCCATTTGTGGAAGCGCCGGATAAACGCAACATTCAAGATGGTGTGCGTTTGCTTGAAGAGCTTGGTGCGATTGTTCCTGATACCAATAAAAATGGTCACGACAGCAAAAAGCAGTTGACGGATATGGGGCGCAAATTAGCACGCTTGCCGATTGATCCCCGTTTGGCGCGTATGGTGCTCGAAGCGCCAAAGCTTGGCTGCGTAAAAGAGCTGATGGTGATTGCCGCTGCACTTTCGATTCAAGACCCACGTGAACGTCCATCAGATAAACAACAAGCCTCAGATGAGAAACATCGCCGATTTTTTGATGAAGAGTCCGATTTCCTGAGCCTAGTGAATTTGTGGAACCACATTCAAACTGAGCAAAAAGCGTTAAGCAGCAGCCAATTTCGTAAGCAGTGCAAACAAGATTACCTCAATTATTTGCGGGTACGCGAATGGCAGGATGTCTACTTCCAAATTCACCAATCGATGCGTGAAATGGAT
Source organism: Vibrio sp. V04_P4A5T148 (assembly GCF_963875605.1). Lineage (NCBI taxonomy): Bacteria > Pseudomonadati > Pseudomonadota > Gammaproteobacteria > Vibrionales > Vibrionaceae > Vibrio > Vibrio sp. V04_P4A5T148. The sequence continues at coordinate 48,899 of NZ_CAWNMS010000018.1, read as the reverse complement.
TACAAATTGAACGACGAACCGGGCAATTACCAAAATATCCACAGTGCAATTTTAGTTGGTTTACTGTCGCACATCGGTATCAAAGACCAAGAGAAAAATGAATACCAAGGGGCTCGTAACGCCCGCTTTAATATCTTTCCCGCTTCTGGCCTGTTTAAAAAGCAACCCAAGTGGGTGATGGTCGCTGAATTGGTGGAAACCTCTAAACTGTGGGGGCGTATTGCAGCTAAAATCCAGCCTGAATGGGTTGAACCGCTGGCGCAGCATTTGATCAAGCGTAGCTACAGCGAACCGCATTGGTCAAAAAAACAAGCCGCCGTCATGGCCTATGAAAAAGTGATGTTATATGGCATTCCTATTGTGCCTAAACGTTTGATTAACTACAGCACCATTGACGAGCCACTATGTCGTGAGATTTTCATTCGCAGCGCATTAGTTGAAGGTGATTGGGAAACCAAACATGCGTTTTTCAAGCAAAACCGTCGCTTATTACTTGAAGTCGAGGAGCTTGAGCATAAGTCTCGCCGCCGCGATATTTTGATTGATGATGAACAGCTTTTCGAGTTCTATGATCAGCGAGTCGCAACGGATGTGGTCTCTGGGCGTCATTTTGATGCGTGGTGGCGAAAAGCCAGCAAAGCCACTCCAGATCTACTCAACTTTGAAAAAGAGATGCTATTTAAAGGTGATGCTAGCCACATCACTGATTTAGATTATCCCAACTTTTGGCACCAAAACGGTATTAAACTGAAGCTCAGCTACCAATTTGAACCTGGCGTGGATAGTGACGGTGTCACGGTGCATTTGCCACTGCCGATCCTCAATCAAATTGAACCGACAGGGTTTGATTGGCAGATCCCTGGGTTACGTCATGAATTGGTTGTCAGCCTCATCAAGTCGTTGCCTAAAACACTGCGCAAAAACTTTGTACCGGCACCTAACTATGCGGATGCGTTTTTAGCTCGTGTCACACCGATGGAATTGCCTTTATTGGATGCGATGGAAAAAGAGTTAAGACGCATGACGGGCGTCGAGGTGAAGCGTGAAGATTGGAAGTTAGAGCAAGTTCCGGATCATTTAAAAATCACTTTTCGCGCGGTGGATCATAAAAATCGCAAACTCAACGAGCATAAAGATTTATATCAGCTGAAAGAGAGTTTGAAAGAGAAAGTACAAGAAACACTCTCTCAAGTGGCAGACGATGATATTGAACAGCAAGGTCTGCATACGTGGAGCTTTGGTGAATTACCGAAAGTGTACCAACAGAAGCGCGGCGGTTTCGAGGTTAAAGCCTATCCAGCGTTAGTGGATAGTAAAGAGAGTGTTGAAATTAAGCTTTTTGAGACCGAGCAAGAACAACTCAATGCAATGAAAGCAGGGCAAAGGCGTCTGATTTTGCTGAACGTTCCTTCGCCGATTAAATATCTGCACACCAATTTACCGAACAAGTCAAAATTGGGGCTCTACTTTAACCCGTATGGCAAAGTACTAGACCTGATTGATGACTGTATTGCTTGTGGGATTGATAAGTTAATTGAGCAGCAAGGCGGTTTAGTGTGGGAGCCGGAGCAGTTTGAGGCACTGAAAGAGTTTGTGCGCGCTGAATTGGGCGATACTGTGGTCGATATCGCTCAACAAGTGGAGACGATTCTTACCACGGCATTCAACATTAATAAAAAGCTGAAAGGGAAAATCGATTTTACGATGGCCTTTGCCTTATCGGATATCAAAGCGCAGATCGAAGGTTTGATCTTTAAAGGCTTTGCCACCGAATGCGGCTGGAAGCGTTTGCCGGATATTCTGCGTTACATGCGCGCGATTGAACGTCGGATGGAGAAGTTACCCATTGATCCAAATAAGGATCGTTTGCACATGTTGAAAATTGAAGCGGTAACCAATGATTACAAAGCGCTACTAAACAAGATACCTCGCGGTGCAGAAGTACCTGAAAATGTTAAAGAGATCCGTTGGATGATTGAAGAGCTTCGCGTGAGTTTATTTGCTCAGCAACTTGGCACTCCTTATCCAGTTTCAGATAAACGTATAAAAAATGCGATTGATGCTTGTTAGGTATAAGATTTGCATCTAACCAACAGTTCACTATAATTTGACGCTATGTGGCAATCGGTCGCCGTTTTGAGGCCACTGCCAAATTAAATAAAGAAGGTTCATCATGAAAAAGACTTTAATCGCACTGGCGCTGATCAGTACATCTTCAATGGCGTTTGCTGACTCTTGGATTTATGGCGGCGCATCAGTAGGCCAATCGGATTTGAATGGTAAAAGCGGTACTTCGTACAACATTCATGCCGGTACTGGTATTCTTCCTCTGATTGGCCTCGAAGCGGGTTACACCGACCATGGCAAATTTGAAGTCACTGCCACGAATGAAATCGCGGCCTCTTCTGTTTATTTTGCGGTAAAGCCAAGCATTGATTTTGGCCCTCTGCATGTGTATGCCAAGGGTGGTTTGCATTCTTGGGATAAAAAATTAAACAGCAATAAAATAGATGATGGTTTTGACATCATGTACGGTGTAGGCGCTGAATACTTCCTGATGGGGCCAATTTCAGTTGGTGCAAGTTACATGAATTACACTTTGGGCGATGACGATATTGGTACGGTTTCATTCAACGCGACCTTCCACTTTCTTTAATCTAGTCACTCAATCGCTTTCAACCACTTCTTGCTCGTTAGTAGCAAGAAGTGGTTTTTTATTTGAGCAGTATGGTGTGGTGTACATTCTCAAGTACGCCAGTAACTGAAAGCAAAGCGTGACCAGTGATTGATGATGTAGTCAATAAATGCCTGAGTTCGCTCAGGAAGAAAACGTCTCTGAGGGTGCAGCAAATAAACATCCGCTCCTTCAATCTGCCAATTAGGCAATAATGGCACTAATCGTTTCTCCTCTAACTCCTTATCAATTAATCCTTTAGGTAACCTTGCAATACCCATATTCATGAATGTGGCTTGCAAAATCGTATCAATTTCCTCAGAGCTAATACGTGCCTGAGGGATAAATTGAAAACGTTCTTTGCTTTGCTGATGTTCAAATATCCACGCTTGTTTGGTATTTAAAGTGAGTAGTGGCAGAGAAAGTAATTGCTCTGGATGTTTTAGCAGCAAAGAAGCCGAGTAGTCAGGACTTGTGCACAACACGGAAGGGTTATTAGCTAGTTTGCGCGCAACCCAATCGGATTGCGGTTGTGGACCAAAACGTAGCGCTATATCAAGGTCGTGCTGGGTATGATAATCCAGCCCTGCACCGACTTGAATACGAATGTTGACTTTAGGATGTTGCTGACAAAATTCCAGTGCTAATGGACTTAGCTGATGCCGAATGGGTAGGATTGGCGCGTTAATGACGATCTCGCCTCTAAACTCTTGTTTGGCTTTTAAAGCTTGTGCTTGTTTATCTTCTATTTGGCTAAATAGGTTGGCATAGGTTTCAAACAAATGCTCGCCTTCTTTCGTTAGTACCACTTCTTTACTGTTTCTGATCAGTAGAATGCTGCCAATGTCTTGCTCCAACTGCTGAATTCTGCGGCTCAACGTGCTGGTGGACAAGGCTTTTTGTTTTGCTGCCAGCGTAAAATTGCCACATTTCACTACCGTTAAAAAGAGTGATAAATCATCAAGTTTCATCATTAATCCCATTTATGCAATAAGCCATCCCATTCTATCCTATTTTAGGATGTGCACTATTACGTTATCGTGTCGGTCGCGCATTCTAATCAAGTTCATATGAGGGGCACATGCCTACCGATTCAACTTATTCGGCTAATCCGAAAATTATTTTTGCCAGCGTTGCTTTAGTCATCGCTTTAGGCTCGCTTGAAAAAAGCATCGTTACCACACCATTGGCTCTTATTGGGCAAGATCTCTCGGCAGGACAAGCATTAACATGGGTGATTACTGCTTATCTATTAGCATCGACCGCTGTATTGCCCGTCTACGGTAAACTGAGCGACTTGTTTGGACGAGTTCGGATGCTAAATGTCAGTATCGTGATCTTTATGTTGGGTTCCGCGCTGTGTACCTTTGCTTTTGATCTACCCAGTTTAATTGGTGCTCGTGTGATTCAAGGGATTGGCGGTGGAGGCTTAATAGCTCTGGCATTTACCGTTATCGCCGATTCAATTCCTGCGCGCGAAGTGGGCAAGTACCAAGGTTATATTTCAGCGGTTTATGCGGTGTCCAGTATTGCAGGGCCACTGCTTGGCGGCTATTTTGCTGACTACCTCAGTTGGCGGTGGGTATTCGGTATTAATTTACCGTTAGGGTTGGTGGCACTTTACATGGTTAACCGCTATTTGAAGCATCTCAATAAACGCAGAGATAGTCGCTTTGATTGGGTGGGAGCAGCGTTACTCATGAGTGCGACGACTTTGCTGCTGTTATTACTTTCTTCACATTCATTTATCCCTACTGGCTGGGGTGCGTTTGCATTACTGGCGTGTTTAGTTGCTTTGGTGGTTGTTGAACGCAGAGTGAGTGATCCTATTTTACCGGCGCGTTTAGCACGTCTTCCGAATTATCTGACCGCGATTGTTCTTATTATGGGATCGCAAATGCTGATGTTTGCGCTTTTGGTTTATTTGCCGCTGCAGTTTCAGTGGCAAAAAGGACTCACTCCGTCAGAAAGTGGTGCGATTATGGTGATCTTCATGGTCTGTATTACCTCTGGCGCTTATGTGGGTGGGAAGCTCATCGCGAAGTTTGGCCGTTATAAGATGTTAGTGATCGTCGGTTTTGCTTTGGCTATGGCTGCATTGTGGCAAGTTCATTACGATATGTGGGTGAAATTTGCATTGGGTTTTGCGGGTATAGGTATTGGTTTAACCTTACCGGCCTTAGGCGTTGTTGTACAAAGTGTCTTACCCGCACGTGATCGCGGCATTGGCATGTCACTGTTTAATTTTGGACGAGAACTCGGCGGTGCACTCGGTGTTGCGTTCTGTTCCGCGCTCTTTTACCTGAGAGTGCCGAGCGAAGTCATGGTTGCTGAACACGGTGCCGAGCAGGCCGGCGTTTCCACTCAGGTATTATCACAAGGTTTTAGCTTGGTTTATATTGGCATGAGCGTACTAGCATTACTGGCGATGTTACTGACAGTATGGCGCTTGCGTAAAGATGCATTGATGAAAAGTTCATCATGAATTCCTGCGTGTTATTGAGCGTTAACTAAGTGTAAAAAAAGCAGCGATTTAAGCTGCTTTTTAAGTTTGGCGCTAAAGGTATCTATTCTTTAGGTGGTCTTGGAAATATTGAGCGTTAAGCACATCCCCAGTTGCTTGTTTCACTAATTCATCGGTTGTTAATAGGCTACCTTTTCGCCAAATATTATCGGCAAGCCAAGTAAATATTGGTGATAAATTGCCACTGCGAATGGCGGCATCAACATCCACCGTTTTCTTCATTGCTGCCATAAACTGGGCCGCATACATAGCACCCAGCGTGTAACTAGGGAAGTAGCCAAAGCTTCCATCTGTCCAGTGGATGTCTTGCATACAGCCGTTTTGGTCATTTCCTTGGGTAGAAAGGCCGAGGTAAGCCTGCATTTTGTGATCCCATAGCTCAGGCACATCGGTATGTTTGATATGACCATTGATCAAATCACGTTCAATTTCATAACGTAAAATGACATGCGCTGGATAAGTGAGCTCGTCGGCATCGACACGAATAAAGCCTTTTTCAGCGCGAGTGTAGATCTTCTGGAAATTCGCTTGTGCAAATACTTTATCTTCACTACCTGAAAAATAGCGGGCGGCTAGGGTGGCTAAGTGCTCAATAAAGGGTTCACTGCGCCCCATCTGCATTTCAAAGAAGAGCGATTGAGATTCATGAATACCCATCGAACGCGCTTCTCCTGCTGGTGTACCAGCAAGATGTTTAGGCAAGCCTTGCTCATAACGTGCGTGGCCCGTTTCATGGACAATGCCCATTAGAGACTGAATAAACTCCGACTCATTATAACGAGTGGTGATCCGAACATCGGTTGGAACACCGCCGCAAAAAGGGTGAACGCTTTCATCAAGGCGACCGTGTTCAAAATCAAACTGAAGCAGTTTCATGACTTCTAAGCCTAGCGCCTTTTGCTTTTCAGCAGGGTAATGGCCAGTCGGTATGATTATCTCTTCGGCGCGTTGCTTCTCTATGACTTGATCGATTAATGTTGGCAGCCAAGTTTTAACATCGCTGAAAACAGCGTCCAATGATTGAGTTGTTGTACCCGGTTCGTAAAGATCGAGCATCGCATCATAAGGCGTTAAACCTGTAGCATCAGCGCGGATCTGCGCTTCTTGCTGTGAGAGTGTGACCACCTCAGCCCAGTTTTTCTCAAAACCGACCCAATCATTGTTTTTGCGTTGGGTACGCCAAGCATGTTCACACTTTGAACCAGCAAGAGATTTCGCTTGCACCAAAGCTTCAGGTAGTACGTTTGCCTGCTGCCAGTGGCGTTTGAGTTCACGCAGAGTTGCTTTTTGCTCATCGTCCAATGGCTCATTTTGTGCTTTATCAAACCATTCAGCCAATTGAGGTTGAGTATGTAAACTATGAATATGAACGGACAAGTGCGCCATCGCTTCCGAGCGAGCTTGAGCGCCGCCAGCAGGCATTACTGCGGCTTGATCCCAGCCACAAATAGCCGCTAAATGATTGAAATGTGAAATTTTCTTAGAATGTTGAACTAATTGATTGAATGCATCCATGGAATTAGCCTTCCGTGACGTAAAAGAGAAGTAAGTGTAGCAACCATTAAGTGTCTAACCAAGGCTATCCAAGTCAATCAAGGTGAAAGAGCGTGACCCAAACCGACAAGGCTGTGAGTATTTCATTATTTTCTTATCCAGTGAAAACTGTTAAAGACTTTATAAAAGAGCTCAGGTATAAAAAGGCAAACGATGACATTTCTTTTATACAAGGACGGGTATGTATATCCAAAACGTTGAAGCCTTTCTGATCGCAATTACTATATTAACGCTAACTCCAGGGCTAGATACGGCACTGGTGATTCGTAACACATCACGAGCTGGGTTCACTGACGGCAGCATAACAAGTTTGGGTATTTGCATGGGGTTATTTGTGCATGCGACCTTTTCCGCCGTCGGTATTTCGGCGATTTTGGCACAATCGGCCGAGCTGTTTCATGTGGTTAAAATGATTGGTGCGGCGTATTTAATTTGGCTGGGACTATCTAGCTTAAAAGCGTTGCTGAAAAATAGCCAAGGTATGCAGGTTACGGCCATTTCACACAGTGAATTTACGCTGAAGCGGTCATTGCGTGAAGGCTTTCTTTCCAATGTGTTGAACCCTAAAACGGCAGTATTTTATCTCGCATTTTTGCCGCAATTTATTAACCCAGAATATTCTCCGTTGTTGCAATCGCTTTTGATGGCTGCTATTCATTTTGTTATCGCTATGTGTTGGCAGTGCGGTTTAGCGGGCGCATTGAGCTTTGCAAAAAACTTACTCAAAAATGCGTCATTTATGAAATGGATGGAAGGGACAACAGGCGTGGTTCTAGTTGCTCTGGGTCTAAAATTAATGCTTGAGAAAAGATAATTTAATCAATTAGTTGTAGGAGTTTTCTGAACAAAGCTAGAATGACATTTTTTTGAAGTTACTGCTTTAAATTTACGATATAAAACCTTGCATGGATTACGAGACATCACGTGTTGAGGGTAATTTGAATATATTGGTTATTTGTGCAGTTATCTTAGTGTGTTTTTTGTTGTTTCTGGAAGGATTAGCCTTGGGATACGGTGTTCCTACCTCGATAATCATTTTAGCTGTTTTAAACTTATCGTATTCTTGTTTGGATAAACAGATTAAAAAGCGGAAAAGACAGGCTTCAAACCGCAGGTAGGCGATTTAATGCCTACCTGCAATGTGGTTACTCAGTATTGAGTTTGAGGATTACGCGCCAAAGGCGCTGACTGTTTTTCAAAAAATAGCTTGGTCTCTTCAAGCACAATATGACGTAATGCGATTAATCCGATCAGATTAGGGATAGCCATTAAACCGTTAACGATATCAGCAATAATCCAAATCATATCAAGGTGCAAGAATGCACCTGATGCCACCAAACCGATAAAAATCAGCTTATAAGGCATTACTGCTTTGGTGCCAAACAAAAACACCACGCAGCGCTCACCGTAATAGTTCCAGCCTAAAATCGTCGTAAAAGCAAAAAACATCAAACCAATGGAGACCATCATCGGGCCCAAGGTTTGCGCATTTAAGCCCACGGCAAATGCATAGGTTGTCATAGCGGCACCAGAAAAATCACTTTGCCATGCGCCAGTTAAGATCAGCGCAAGCCCGGTCATGGTGCAAATAATGATGGTATCAAAGAAAGTACCAGTCATTGAAATCAACCCTTGTTTTACGCAAGAGTCAGTTTTCGCTGCCGCCGCGGCCATTGGCGCGCTGCCAAGACCAGATTCATTAGAAAATACACCGCGCGCAATCCCTGATTGAATCGCTAGCATGATGCTCGCTCCTAAGAAACCACCAGTAGCGGCTGTGGAAGTGAAGGCAGAAGTAATAACTAAACTGATGGCCGTGAGTAATTGATCGCTGTTGCTGATGATCACACTCAAACACGCAAGGATGTAAAAAAGGGCCATGGCAGGTACCACTTTCCCAGCCACTTTAGCAATTGATTGAATACCACCGACCGTGACAAATGCGACTAACAGCGTTAGAACCACTGCTGATATTTCGCGTGACACACCAAAAGAGATTTCAGTAGCATCTAAAATCGCGTTGACTTGTGGGAATGTACCAATGCCGAAACAAGCGACGCCGATGGCAAATAGGGCGAATAAAACCGCCAAAGTTCGCGAGCCCACGCCATATTGCAGGTAATACATCGGGCCACCAACCATTTGGCCTTTGTCATCCACTTGACGATACTTTACTGCCAGTAAACATTCAGCGTATTTGGTCGCCATACCAAACAGCGCGGCTAACCACATCCAAAATAGCGCGCCCGGCCCACCGAGCTTAATCGCTGTCGCTACGCCAACGATATTACCGGTTCCAATCGTCGCGGAAAGTGCGGTACATAAGGCGGCAAAGCTTGATACATCGCCTTGTTTACCGGTGTCTTTGTCTTTACTAAACACCATCTTAAGTGCGGTAGGTAAATGTCGAAATTGGATAAGACCGAGACGAAACGTAAAATAGATGCCTGTACCGACCAATAAAATTAAAAGTGGTGGTCCCCAGACAAAGTTGTCTATAGATTCAAGAATAGATTGCAGGTTGTTCATTAGTTCCCCTTAATAAAACGACAGTTAAGGAGAAGAGGGAAAGGGCAGTAATCTGAAAAGATCCCACAAAAAGATCACAGCAGGCCAGTGGTGAAGAAACCACACCTATTTATGATTGTAACTTTCCACTCCTCTGTCCTTTTGCCTGAGAGTTTCACCCCAAATAGGGTTTGCTCCTTCGGCGACCGATTAAACGGTTCTCTCCAGAGGTTCCTCCAACTACAGTCCTCGCCAGCTCTCATAAGAGAGAGCATTAGCACCTGAAAGATTTACTTCTTCGGCGAGCCTGTTTACTCATACTTTGAATAAACTAAGGCTACTCTCCTGCAGTCTTCATCGGAACTGATGATAAGTGCGCTTACCATCAAGGCGAGATATGTTACATAAAGCGTTTTTCAAGACAAGAAAAATTGTGCTTTTGATCTCAATTTGCTGCCGTTTGGTGGTTTGTTAACCATTTATAGACGTAAACGTAGGATGAGGGGTGAAAACTTTACGCTTGTTGTCGATTGTTCTACTTTTTTCTGACTTATCGCGTGTTATAAATGATATACACTACGTGAGAGGATAGGCTAATGACACGACTCATCACCATTATTTTATTGATCGCCATTGCTTTTATTTTTATTCGTTATCGTACCAACGAAAAGTTGCAAAAAGGTGTGGTGGTTTCTTTACTCACTGCTTTTGTCATTTATGCTGCCTCAATTGTGATTACTGAATTAACTCGCTGAGATAGATAGGAGCGAAAGAGTGAACAAACAGACGGACATTGATGCACAAGACGATGTCGTAGTGATTGAAGAACGAGACAAACGCACCTACGTCTACATCGCGTTAGCAGGGGTGTTGGGGTTAGCATTAGGTGGCTTAATCGGTTCAAGTATCACCACGAATAACTGGCAAAAAACATACCATCAGCTAGAAGAAAAATATGAACAGCTCACCCAAGATAAAAGCCAATTAGCTGAAAAAGTGCAATTAAAAGTCGCCAGTGTCGAAACTGAAGTAGCAAATAAACTTCAACAAGCATTAGAAGAGCAACAAAAGCAGTATCAACAAGAGCTGGATCAAGCGCAAAGCCAATACCAAGCATTAATGGCAGAAAATAAAGCGCTGCAAGCGAAACTTAATACACAGGAAAATACACTAGCGCAAGTTGAGAACAAAAATTCTAAATTAAATCGGCAAGCCGATATGCAGGCAACGATTTTTGAACGTTCACGCGAACTGTTCCAACGTGAATTGAAAATTAAGCAAGAGTTAGAAGCGCTGCAAAAAGAGAAAGAAAGTTTAGTACCGAAGTTAAAAACGCTCAAAATCGATTGTGATGTCTACTTAGAAGGTAAGTCGTGGGATGCAAAATCAGACGCATGTGATAAGCAAGATGAAGCGAATTCAAGAATTAGCCAAATCGATCAGATGATCCAAGTCCACCGCATGGATTTAGAACAAATCAAAGCGTTAACGGAAAATATAGGCTTATAATTTATACAAATCCCACCAATGTTTCTTTAGCAGGCCTCGCGAAAATGAGGCCTGTTTTATCGTAAGGCTTATTCGGTCAAATACGTTGTTAGGAATTCTGCAATCTTCACCATATCACTGATCGCAATATACTCTTCGGTGGTGTGAACTTTCGCCATGCCCGTTGACAAATTGACGGTCACTAATCCTTTTTCGTTAAAGTTGTTTGCATCACTGCCTCCACCAGTACGTTTGGTTTTTGGTGCAATCCCAACCGATTCAAAGCTCTTTTTGATCGCAGCGATATGCGGATGCTCTTCATCCAATACAAAGGCGTTGTAAGCACGAGTAGATTCAATCTCAACCTGCGCGCCATGCTTGTGCGCCGCGGCCTGAAATGTTGACACCATATGTTCAACTTGTAGGCTCAACTTATCATCATTCAATGAACGGGCTTCAGCGACAATTCTAAGATCAGGCATGACGATATTCGTTGCGCCACCGCCATGAACAAGGCCGATATTCGCCGTGGTTTCCTCATCAATACGCAGCAATTTCATTTGGGTAATCGCATCGGCTGCGACGGCGATAGCGCTAATACCTTCTTCAGGAGCAAGGCCTGCGTGTGCGGGTTTGCCTTTTATATTAACGATGATTTTTTGCTGCCCTGGGGCGGCTTTAACGATGGTTCCTATTGGACCACCAGTGTCGAGTACAATCGCCTTAGCCGATTGAATATGAGACATATCAAAGTGTTTGGAGCCTTGTAGCCCGCCTTCTTCATGGACGGTGAATGCAATTTCAATGGTTTTATGAGGTTGTTTTTGCGCTTTAATCGTTCGGATCGCCTCCATAATGGCCGCAATACCCGATTTGTCATCGCCGCCCAAAATGGTTTCACCGTTAGAGCGAATGACGCCATTTTCAATGACGGGTGTAATGCCAATCCCCGGTTTGACGGTATCCATGTGACAGCTCAGTACGACACTGTCATCGAGTTGTCCTGCTAGGCGAGCATAAAGGTTAAAGCCATTGGAAACATGTTCAGGTACGAGCAGTTTTTGGACTGAAAAACCAAGCTCACCCAATTGTTCAGACAGCGTTTCTGCAATCTGTTTTTCGTTACCCGATTCGCTGTCAATTTGAATTAGTTGTAGAAAGTGCTCAACCAAGCGCTGTTCATTTATCATGGTCATTTTGTTATCTCGTAGGAAACAGAAGCCATACCATATCGCGTGTGGATGACGCGATGTTCTGCGATAAATCAAAGAAGCACGACAAAATAACCGAATTTTTCGCTTATATATAGCCAATGGCTATTGTTTTAAACTTAATGATTCACCTGTGTTGGCCTAATGTTTTGTTCGTGTAGCTCGACATATAAAAATCATGTGCGCCTAACACCTCGCCCGATTGTGTGTTTTTTGCCGGAGGCAGTGTCGGCTTTTGATAAATGTAGCTAAAATGTTACGCCGTGCTATTTATCTTACTGAGCAACTGGTTATGATTGACTTGTGATTAACGTGGCCAATTAAGTAAAAGTGCTTAGTATTCAGTCAAATAAAAATAAATCATCTCTGTGAAATTCGCTAATTTACTATCCTATTGCTCATTAATAGATTTGTGTAACATTTTAATTACATTGACACTATTTGTTCTCCGCTAAACCGTTTTTCGTTATAGGGTTCATTTTTGCTGAAAATTACGCCATGTTCGCAATACTCAACACAAGCGTTAACAAAAAAGGAGCGCGAGATGACCTCAACATTTAACCCATTGGGAACAGACGGTTTTGAATTTGTGGAGTACACCGCGGCTGATCCCGCTGGAATCGCGCAGTTAAAAGAGCTGTTTACTTCTCTTGGCTTTGCTGAGATAGCCAAACATCGCTCAAAAGAGGCGTGGTTATATCGTCAAGGGGATATCAATTTTATCGTTAACTCTCAACCCCATAGCCAAGCTGCAGCGTTTGCCAAAGTGCATGGACCTTCAGTGTGTGGGATGGCGTTTCGCGTTAATGATGCATCTGTCGCCATGCAGCATGTGCAGGCAAATGGCGGGCGAGAATACAAAACACAAATTGGCCCAATGGAGCTGAGTATTCCTGCGATTTATGGAATTGGCGATAGCTTGCTTTATTTTGTCGATCGTTATGGTAGCCAGAGCATTTATGATGTGGATTTCAAGTTCTATGCCGATGCTAATCAACGAATGACCGACGCCAATGTTGGCTTGTTCGAAATTGACCACTTAACGCATAACGTCAAACAAGGCCACATGGACATTTGGTCTGGCTTTTATGAGCGGATTGGTAACTTCCGTGAAATTCGCTATTTTGATATTGAAGGGAAGCTAACTGGGTTAGTTAGCCGCGCAATGACAGCGCCTTGCGGCAAAATTCGCATCCCAATCAATGAATCGTCTGACGATAAATCACAAATAGAAGAGTTTATTCGTGAATACAATGGTGAGGGGATCCAACACATCGCTTTATCCACTGATGATATCTACCAGACGGTACGTACTCTGCGCGAGCGAGGGATGGATTTCATGCCGACACCGGATACTTACTACGAAAAAGTCAGTGATCGAGTTGAAGGGCACCAAGAAGATGTTGATCAGTTAAAAGCGCTGCGGATCCTGATTGATGGTGCACCGATGAAAGATGGAATTTTGCTGCAAATATTTACTCAAACCGTCATTGGCCCAGTCTTTTTTGAGATCATTCAACGCAAAGGCAATGAAGGTTTCGGGGAAGGTAATTTCAAAGCGTTATTTGAGTCGATTGAAGAAGATCAAATTCGGCGAGGAGTACTCAGCGATGCATAAATGGATCACATTTCCTCATCGAGAAGGGGTATGTTCAAACCAAGCTCATGCCGACTTCCCGCAAGAGGCCATCTATGAAAGAGAAGCAGGACGCAGTGGCTTTTTTGGCCCTGCGGCCCATTTCCATCACCAACATGCACCGACAGGGTGGAGTGAATGGCAAGGTGAGTTAAGGCCGAGAGCCTTTAATTTTAATTTGATCGAGCAAGCCAAACAAAGTTCACCGTGGAGCGTGCCGCATCTATTGCATAATGCACAATGTAAAGTCCGAGTATGGAGGCTGGCTCAAGCGATGGATCATTTAGTGCGTAACGCCGATGGGGATGAGTTACTTTTTATTCATCAAGGAAGCGCTGATTTTTATTGCGATTACGGGCATTTGAGCGTTTCACAAGGGGATTATGTGTTGATCCCGCGCTCAACCAATTGGCGGCTTGAGCCAAGTGAGCCGATGTTCATTCTAATGATAGAGAATACGGATGCGGCGTATGCTTTGCCAGAAAAAGGGCTAGTAGGGAACCACGCCATATTCGATCCTGCGGTTTTGCAAGTCCCGTCGATTAATCCAGAGTTTAAAGCGCAGTATTCAGAAAAGACCACCCAAGTTCATTTAAAACGTCATGAGAAAATCAGCGTCATTACTTATCCATTTAACCCATTGGATGCAGTAGGTTGGCACGGTGATCTTTCTGTGGTGAAACTCAACTGGCGAGACATTCGGCCGTTGATGTCGCATCGCTATCATTTGCCGCCCTCCGCTCACACAACGTTTGTTGGCCAAGGTTTTGTGGTCTGCACCTTTGTGCCTCGGCCGATTGAGAGTGACCCCGGCGCTTTAAAGGTTCCGTTTTATCATAACAATGATGATTACGATGAAGTGCTCTTCTACCATGCGGGTGATTTCTTTAGCCGCGATAATATTGAAGCTGGCATGGTCACTTTTCATCCTGCCGGGTTTACCCATGGCCCACATCCGAAAGCGTTCCAAGCTGGGCAAGAGTATAAGAAAAAATTTACCGATGAAGTGGCTGTGATGATTGATACGCGGCATGCATTACACTTTAGTGAGGCGGCGCAGCTGGTTGAAAATCAACAGTACGTCTACAGTTGGAAGAGCGAATAAACGAATAAGAATAAGGAAGTGACATGAAGTTAGCTACGCTAAAAAACGGCACAAGAGATGGGTTATTGGTTGTGGTCAGCCATGACTTATCAAAATGCGTTGCTGTGCCTGAGATTGCCGAGCATTTACAGCAAGCCTTAGACCGTTGGCAGGAAACCGCACCGATGCTCAGCGAAATTTATACGGCGCTGAATGAAGGCGAATTGCTGCAAGAGATGCTGTTTGATCAAACCTTGTGTCATTCGCCGCTGCCTAGAGCGTATCAATGGGCCGACGGTTCTGCTTACGTCAACCATGTTGAGTTAGTACGAAAAGCACGAGGAGCAGAGATCCCTGAAAGTTTCTGGAGTGATCCGTTAATGTATCAAGGTGGTTCGGATGCTTTTCTTGGACCGCGTGATGATATTCAAATGCAAGATGAAGCATGGGGAATTGATTTTGAAGCCGAAGTGGCCGTGATCACCGATGATGTCAGAATGGGTGCAACCCTAAGTGAAGCGGCGCAAGCGATTCGATTGGTGATGTTGGTTAACGATGTGTCGCTGCGTGGTGTGATCCCTCAAGAGCTTGCTAAAGGATTTGGTTTTTTTCAATCCAAACCGTCTTCAGCATTCTCTCCTGTCGCTGTGACACCCGATGAACTAGGCTGCCATTGGGACGGCGGAAAACTCAACCTGCCATTGCTATCAACCTATAACAATAAACCATTTGGTTGCCCCAATGCTGGCGTGGACATGACGTTTGAATTTCCACAGTTAATTGCTCACGCAGCAAAAACGCGCCCCTTGTGCGCGGGCACTATTATTGGCTCTGGTACAGTTTCCAATAAACAGGGAACCGATTTTGGCAGTGCGATTGCTGAAGGGGGAGTCGGCTATTCATGCATTGCAGAAGTGCGGATGATTGAAACCATTCGGAACGGTAAACCAAGTACCGAATTTATGAAATTTGGTGACAGGATAACGTTAGAAATGCGTGATGATAAAGGGAACAGCCTGTTTGGTTTAATCGATCAACGCGTGGTGAAAGGGTCATGAGTGGCCTCAAGTTATATGGGTATTGGCGCTCTTCAGCCGCTTACCGAGTACGCATCGCACTTCACCTCAAGGCGCTCGATTACCAGTCGATTGCTATCCATTTAGTTAAGGAGGGCGGAGTGCAACATTCAGCCGAGTTTAGCGCTCTCAATCCGAGTGAGTTAATTCCGGTACTGGAAGATAACGGACATTGCATTACTCAGTCGTTAACCATCATCGAATATTTGGATGACCAGTATCCCCAAGTACGTTTGGTTCCGCTATCAGGTAAAGAGAAATATCAGGTTAAAGCACTGGCGCAAGACATTGCTATTGATATTCATCCACTGAACAATCTACGAGTTTTACAATATTTAACGCGTGAACTGGCCGTGGATGAAAGTCAAAAAGGAGGCTGGTATCGGTATTGGATAGCCACGGGGTTTCATGCCTTGGAAAAGAAATTGGCGACAGTATCAGGGGAGTACTGTGTTGGTGATCAACTGAGCTTAGTGGATGTTTGTTTAGTACCACAAGTGTATAACGCGGAGCGCTTTAATCTTGATATGGCGCAGTTTCCGATCATCAAACAAATCACTGCTGAGCTTCGTGCTCATCCGGCGTTTATTGCCGCTGCACCAGAAAACCAGCCCGATGCTGAGAGTTAATCGAAAAGCCAGCCTTGCGGCTGGCTTTTCTTTGCGCTGTTTATTGAGCATTCGCCACTAAACTTGCATTGCTGTAATTGTTGTATCCATGCAGCAAAATAGAATAGCGGCCCGGTTGAGCATTGGAGAACTGACACGTTTCATTATTGCCACTGCGATAAGGACGGCAGTCGTATTGCTGTAGATCGGCATCAGTTTGATACTTAACGTATAAATCGGCATCGCCGCTTCCCCCTGACAATACAATACTCAAGTTGCCCGCTTCCTGCAGTTCGAATTGATACCAGGTTTTGCTATTTCTGCTGGCCGATAAACCGTTCACAGGTACGCCATTTTTCAGTTGATTGCTCGGTGTAGGCGGTGTTGAGGCGTTACCCATTTCAACCACATAAGCCAATCCAAGTTTAGTAAATTTCACCGCATGAAATCCTGTTGGGTCGGAATTTTGCAGAGTGTCTTGCGGGCTATGAATATTAGGGTTGTAATCATTAAGTTTGGATTCAAAAGGCATCGCAGCTGGGTAACCAACCGCATGCCAAGAGGCATGATCAGAGCAGGCATAGCCACAGGTATCAAATCCATAGGTTAATGACGGTAAATATTCATCCAATAGTTGTGTCAAATACTGGGTAAAATTACTGTCGGTGTAATCGCTCATAAACACAATATCTTCGCGTGAACCTTGGTAGTTAGTCATGTCTAACTGCATCACAGACATTACTTTTTTACCTTCGGCTTTAAAACGATTGGCTAAGTCTTGTGAACCTCGAAGGCCCACTTCTTCAGCAGCGTAAGCCATGAAAGCGATGCTGCGTTTAGGACGAAAATTTTGCTCAGACAACAAACGGATGATTTCTGTCACGCCCGCGATACCTGATGCATCGTCGTCCGCACCCGGCGCAATGCTGCTTTCGTTGGTTCGAGAACCAAGTGTCGAGTCTAAATGCCCGCCAATCACCACCCATTCGTCAGGTTTTTCAGAGCCTGTAATTGTGAGCATTACCGATTTCTGGTTGTAGCCTGAATGTGTGATTTGTTCTACTTTGCTTGCGGGCAGTGACGCAGAGAGTGAGCGCCAATGATCTGCAATCCAATTCGATGCTTGAGCACCAGTCGAGGTGGTATAAAAGCGATTTTTAAACTGGGTTAAGGTGGTGATGGTACTGGTGATTTGTTGCGCTGATACTGATGGCAGCCAAGCATTAACGGTGGTTTGCTGAGTTATTTCTGGTGCACTGAAAGTGTTTAGATTCAGCGGCATTGCGCTGACACTCATCGCACTTTGTGCAGAAGGGTGGACCATATAACCACCACATCGCTGATGATTTTCGTGCATTTCATGTGAAAGCGTCGCTAACTCGCTTACTGGTACTTGCCCAACCCATACTGATGTTTGATTGATAAGATTTTCAGGTAATAGACTTTGGGCTCCAGAGCGAAGCGCCGTTTGCGTCGCGTCACCACCAATGGAAATCCACACCTTTTCTTCTGCATAAGCGGTACTGAAACAGCCTGCTAGCGCAATCACCAATAACGTTTGTTTCTGGTTCATTCTCTCCTCCCTGGAGTATTATTATCAACATGACGTTGACCATAAACCCTAGGCCAAAAATAGGAATAATGAGAACAATTCGTTTTATACTCAGTTGTTCATAACGGTTGTCACTAAACTATCAATAAGGTATTTCATCGACTGAAAAAAAGAAAAAAGCCAGCGAAAACTTCAGCTGGCTTAAAGGTTTTAACGCTGTACCCATACTGGATAAGTGAAGAAAATAAGGTGGGAAAAATTAAAGAGAAAGTGGAAGAGTACAGCCGTCCATAAACGCCCGCTTAGATGATAGATCGCGCCGTAGCCAATACCAGCTAATGCGGCAAATAGTACCAAAGTCACGCCGCCAGAAAAATGCGCAAGACCAAATAGGGTACTAGCGAGCGCAATACCGAGCCATAGACCGAATTTTTCACTAACGGCTTTTTGTAAATAGCCCCGGAAAAATGCTTCTTCCACCACACAGGTTAAAAGCAAATTATTGAGAGCAAAGAGCCACCACCAAGTCGGTAAAGATAACTCGGGCTTAATCGCCCCAAGCGCCCATGCGACAAAAAGCAAAGCAAAAAGAGGAATCGACACTTTACCGATCGCGGCCCAACAAATGGTTTGATGGTTGCCAAGGAGTGGCGGCCAAGCGAGTAGCAAAGCAAAAAATACCATAGGTTTATCTAGGTTCAAGTAGAGACGAAAGGGGGCACTATTGGCACCAGCAACCACATTATCCAGCACTTTAGGGTTATTAAAACCAGGAATAGCATGCAGCAGCAGTGCAATTGCCCATAATAGCAACGCACCATGAGCAAACCATTTCCAGCGGCCTTTCAGTTGTGGGATGTAATAAGCACCACATAATCCAATGGCGACATACAGCAGGGCCATTAACGATAATCGGTCTGTGAACCATCCGCCCACTAACGACAGTGCTAGCAAGGCGAATGCTGGACGTAATTGCTTTTGAAAACTGAAGATAACGGCAAAAAGCAGCGGGATCCAAATCCATAACGATGAGTCAAGTATCATAGAGAGTACCTTAGGAAATCATCCATATTATTGAGTGATGACAGAGTGGAAGAGTGGCGCATTATGAAGAATCATTCTCAATAAAGAGATTCTACCAGTCAGCTAAACGCTTGCAGGCTTACAAAAAGCACTGTGGATCGTCACTAAAAATGGCGTCAACCGAGTTGAGATGTTTGAACTTTTTCGGATTATTCACCGTGTAGCACCAAATTTGGTAACCCGCTTGATGTAACTCGGCAATGTGCTTTGCACTGATCCATTGATAGTTAAGGTTACAGCCAAAGGCGTCAATTTCGGCTAACACTTGCTTATCTTTACGCGTTAATCGCTCGCTCAAAACCGCCAATTTATAACCCGGACAATGCTGATAAAGCTCGCGCATGATAGCGTGGCTAAAACTGGAGAGAACAATCTGTTCATTTGGTAATCCACATTGATCCAGTTGCGCTTTAAGCTGAGCAGCGACTTGAGCAACATCGTGTTTATCCACTTTGACTTCAATGTTTAAACCAAGGCTGTGCTGCTTTGCGAGTGTCAGCAACGTCTCTAATGTCATGATGGGTTCTCCTGCAAATTGAGGATCAAACCAACCGCCAAAATCGAACTGTTGTAATTGCTCAAGCGTATAAGAATCAATGCGCCCTTTACCATTACTGCAACGATCAATGGTGTGATCGTGGCAAACAACCAATATGTGATCTTGAGTCGGTTGCACATCCACTTCAACCCACTTTAGGCCTAAATCAATAGCGGCTTGCACACTCACTTGCGTATTTTCAGGGTAATGGCCGGCCACTCCGCGGTGGCCAATAATCATAGGCTTCATAGCGTTATCTCCACACAATTAAAACCGGCTCAGCATAGCGCGCGCCTTCTATTTTGTCTTCAAATTGATGGAAATGAGAGACGACACGCTTTGGACATCACTTTCGCTAATGCTATGCTTATCCAACATCAGGCAGGAGGTCTGATCTGTCAAGTAGGGATAACGGTGAAGCTACATACGATCAAAGGCTATATTCAGAATATGTATCTGGCTGAATATCCAGAACGATTATTACTGCTAGACGGTGCAAGTCGAGCAGACATACCTACGTTGCAGCACTTCATTGAGAATGAACTGAACCGTCCTTTTTCTCATCTTCATACCGTTGTGGTAACTCACATGCATCCAGATCACGCTGGGGCGGCTCATCAATTGCGTGCATTAACGGGTTGTAAAATTATCTCTGCCAATAAAGATCATGATTGGTATTGTGGTTTGGACGGATTTTGTATGCATTTAGCCGATCTTGCGCTTGCGCGTTGGATGGCGAATCGCCTAGGCCGCCCGCGGCAGAATTTATGGTATCCACGTGTCTTAAAGCCTGACATTAAGCTCAACGATGGCGACACTATTCCTCATTTTAACGAATGGCAAATCTTAGAAACTCCAGGGCATACCGACAGAGATTTGTCTGTCTACCATGCACAGCAAGGCATTGTGTATGTTGCTGATTTAATGGTTGAAGTGAAAAAGCAGTTGATTGCCCCTTTTCCTATTTTCCATCCCAATCAATATCGCCAGTCACTTGAACGGATCTTCAAGCTCAACCCTGAAACACTGCTTCTTGCACACGGCAAAGAGGAGCGTTTGAGCGAAAAAACCTACCAACACCTGCTAAATACCGCACCTATACGGCCTATCACACATTGGCGAGTGGTCAAAATAAAAGTCAAAAGTTTAATGAAGTCTGTTTGGCAATTTGGGGTCAGCAAAGGTAAATAAAGGGTAGGTGGCTTTAAAACTCATCAGCAAAGAGTGTTCGCCGCATACTGTGGTTGTTTGCACCGGAAAAAATCGTTAGAATGCGATCCTTGATGATAATGAGAGCTTTTATCAACAAGATAAAAACACTTCGTTGAAGGTAATGAATAACGTCTATGAATCTTTTAAAAATCAGCTTGTCCTTGGTGGCGACTACCAGTTTGTTCGCAGTAAATGCTTCTACACTCAGTGACGCGAATGCCATCCAAAATAAAACCAATTCGGCTTCAGTCGCCAGCCAACAGAACATCAATCACAGTTCTCAATCAGCGTTGCTGATGCAAGCTGACATCGATCAGTTAAAAGAAGAAGTGAAAAATCTCACTATTTATCGTAATCACTTGGCATCGCTGGTGGAAAACCAGAATCAGGAAGCGCAAAGTCTATCGTCACAAATTGATGAGATAAAACTGACTCGCCAAGGCATCGTTCCTTTGATGTATCAGATGATCGACGGGCTACGTACCCTAATCGAAAACGACAAACCATTAAAGCGCGAAACGCGTTTAGAGCGTTTAGAAAAGCTGGAATCGATGATGGTGCGATCGGATGTCAGCGATGCTGAAAAATACCGCCGTATTCTTGAAGCGTACCAAATCGAAATTGATTACGGGACTAAACTGGGTGTTTATCAAGGCGCAGTGGTGCTCAATGAAAACAAAACCATTGAAGCTGACATTTTATACGTTGGCCGTTTATCGCTGGTGGCTCGTAGCTTAAATGGCAAACAGTATTGGAGCTGGAGCCAAAACTCGCACCAGTGGACCGATGTCGATAGTGGGCTATATGCCGATTTAGATACCGCTTTCAAAATGGCCAACAATTTAATTACACCAAACTTAATGACGATACCTGTTTCACTTGAGTTAGTAGAGGAGCAAAGCAAATGAAGATGGTTTTCTCTCTCTCATCACTCTGTTTAACACTATTGGCTTTCAACAGCTTTGCTTCTACGGAATTAGTCAGCAACGCCAAAGTGGAAAACAAACAGCAACAGCAGCACAATATCGAACGCGAAGCGGGTTTTAAACAAACCGAACAGCAGCTACGCCGCGCCAAAGCAGAGCTAGAAGCTCAGCGCCAAGATTTACAAGCGCAAGCGGATAAGCTAAGCACGCAATTCAGTAATAATGAAAACCGACTAGCACGTTTAGAAGAGCAGCTTCGCTTAGAAACAGGAAGCCTTGGAGAGCTGTTTGGTGTGGTACGCCAAAATGCCAAAGCATTAAGCAGTGAATTGGAATCTTCCATCACTGCGGTTGATCGCCATCAGTATACATCGCGGGTACAAGAAATTGTCGCCGCAAAATCTTTACCCTCGATGCCGCAGCTGACGGGGTTATGGCACAGCTATGTTGAACAGATCATCGCCAGTGGTGAGCTAAGACGCGTTCAGATCGCATTTATCAATGGTGACGGTGTCACGCAAAATGTGGCCGCCTATCGTATTGGAACCTTTGGTTTGGTGACAGAGCAAGGTTATGTCAAATGGAACGGGGATAAACAAGCCGCCACCGCTTATTTGAAACAACCGGACAATGGGCCTATTTTCTCTGGCCTAAATACGGGAGAAATCGAAAGCTTAGTGGTCGATCCTTCGCGTGGCATCATGCTTGAACAGCTAGCCCTTACGCCAACGTTAGCCGAACGGCTACAAATGGGTGGTGCGGTCGGTAACATCATTTTGGTACTGCTTGGTATTGGTTTAATCATCGCTTTCTATCGCGGCTTCGCATTGGTGATGACTCACCACAAGATCAAAGCGCAGCTTAAAGATGTACAGAAAATTGGTAATAACCCATTGGGGCGTGTACTCAGCGTCTATAACAAAGAGCAAAATCGCAGCGTAGAAGCGTTGGAGCTGCGCTTGCTGGAAGCGGTGGTCGATGAACAAGCGCATTTGGAAAAAGGCTTATCGATGCTGAAGTTATTAGCTGCGATTGCGCCGATGCTTGGGCTATTGGGTACGGTGACCGGCATGATTGAAACCTTCCAAGTGATCACACAATTTGGTAACGGTGATCCAAAAGTAATGGCGGGCGGCATTTCAATGGCCTTGGTGACTACCGTTCTGGGTTTAGTCTCTGCGATTCCACTATTATTAGCTCATAATATCTTAAGCTCTCAAGCCGAAAATATTCGCTCTATTTTAGAAAAACAGGGGATTGGCCTCGTTGCTGCGCAAGCAGAGCAAGAATGCCAAGCTTCAATGAGGAATGCGGCGTAATGAACAGCGTATTGCCAAGCGCACTTCTCAGCAATGACTGGCTAACAACCTTGCAGCAGTTTATGCAGCAAGGAGGTATCGTCTTATGGTGGCTAGCTGGGGTGGTGGCGCTTTATTGGTTGTTGATCATCGAACGCGTACTGTTTGTGGTGTTGAGCTTTCCTAAATATCGAAAAGGGTGGTTAGAGCAATGGCATCAACGCGCGGAACACCATTCATGGTATGCCCATGCGATTCGCGAAGGTTGGCTTGGTGAAGCACAGCAGATGCTGCGCCACAACCTTAACATGATCAAACTGCTCGTGACACTTTGCCCAATGTTAGGGCTGCTCGGCACAGTCACCGGAATGATCTCTGTGTTTGATGTGATGGCAAATCAAGGCAGTAGCGATCCTAAATTGATGGCATCTGGCATTTCATTGGCCACATTACCGACAATGGCCGGAATGGTCGCGGCCCTTGCGGGCATGTTTGTGCATGCTCGTCTTGCAAAAAAGTGTCATCTACTTGAATTAAAATTAGAAAAATCGTTAAGGAGTTTGCGATGAGATTAGGCAGACGCCAACCAAGAAATGATGAGGCGCAGATAGACTTAACATCGATGCTCGACATCGTCTTTATCATGCTGATTTTTTTCATTGTCACCAGCTCATTTGTTCGTGAATCAGGTGTTGAGGTTAACCGTCCTCAAGCTTCTCACGCGGTGAGTCAGAAAGATGCGGGTATTTTTGTCGCTATCAATGCATCCAATGATATTTACATCGACAAACGCTTGATTGATGTTGAACGTGTAGAGGCCACCCTAGAACATCTGTTGCTCGAACAACCAGACGCGGCGTTAGTGATTCAAGCGGATGAACATGCTTATAACGGTACGGTTGTTAAAGTGATGGATGCGGCCAAAGGGGCCGGAGTGAAAAATATCGCATTGGCGGCGGAGAAACGTTAATGGGACGTTTACTGCTTGCTTTGCCAATTGCAGGAGCGATTTCGCTGGCGCTGTTCAGTTTTATGGCGTGGATGGTGGATAACGGTAACCAACGCGCTGTAAAACCAACTCAAGCACTGCGATTTAACATGGTGATGATGGAACAAGAACACGATTTACAGCGTCGCCAACGTAGCGTTCCGGAACCTTTAAAGTTGCCTGAGCCGCCACCGCAAGCACAAGTGACACAGTCACAAACTACTGCTACGGCCGCTACATCACTCACTAGTTTACCAGCTTTGGGTTTGGATACCGCGCTTAATGGGGTGGCGATTAGCGCACCAACCTTTGGTGATTTTGGCTCAAACCAGCAAGCAATGCCGTTATATCGTGTCGAGCCGGTTTATCCAAGCCGAGCTCTAAAGCGAGGCGTAGAAGGTTTCGTTACATTAAGCTTTACCATTGATACAACAGGAAAAGCCGTCGACATCAATGTCGTCGATGCCAATCCTAAACGTATGTTTGAGCGTGAAGCGATGCAAGCGCTGAAAAAATGGAAGTATCAACCTCAGATTGTCGACGGTAAAGCCATTGAGCAGCCGGGACAAACCGTGACTGTGGAGTTTAAAATCGCCAAATGATGAAACGTATGTTGATTGGCTTATCACTTGTTATCGGCTCGCTCTCTTTAAATGCGAGCGAATTAAGTGCGACAACAGTCCTGAAAGTGCAAAAAGCACAGCAATTTGCATTAGAAGAGAACCTCACTCAAGCCATTGAGGTACTGAGCAGTGTTGAAACGTCACGTCTTTACGATAAAGCATTTGTCGCCCGGATGCTTGGTGTGTTTTATTGGCAAAGTGGTCAGCCCAAAGCGGCTATCAAACAGATCAAGTACGCTGTAGAGAGTGGAGAGCTGCAAGATGAGCAGGCATGGACCACTGAACGTATGTTGGCTGATCTGTATGTCAATGAACAACAATTTGAAAAGGCGTTACCGCACTACTACCAATTATTGAAATCCGTTCCACCTTCACAAAAAGTAGACGATCTGTGGTTGCGTATCGCACAGACCCACTACCAAATTGCACAATGGGAAAAAGTGCTGCATGCGTTGGATAAATACCAAACCGTGACACCACTTAATACTAAAAATCCATTATCACTTAAATTAGGTGCGCAGCTTCAGCTAGAACAATGGAAGGCGGCCATTCCAACTTTAGAAAAACTGATCATGCTGGAGCCTGACCAAGCCAGTTGGTGGCGACAGTTGGTCGGTTTACATCTGCGTTTAGATCAGCGTCGTCAAGCATTAAACAGTTTAGCGTTAGCCAAATTACAAGGTGTGGAATTAACCGATAAGGATAAACACTTGCTCGCGCAGTTGTATGCGCAAAACGGCATTCCAGAACGTGCGGCGCAAGTTCTGCAAACATTATCTGATGCTGATCAAGACTTAACTTTACTGAAAGAGCAAGCCACTTACTGGCAGCAAGCCAAAGAATGGCAATCAGCGATCAGAACATGGACAAAAGCAGCTGAACAGGATGAGCAATATTATTGGCAAGTGGCGCTGCTGTACAACCAGCAAGGGCAATTTAAAGAAGCGTTACAGGCGTTGGATAAAGTCACCACGCGCGAGAAAAAAGCCGATGTCGCGTTAGCGCGAGTTCATGCGCTGTACAAACTCAATCAACTCGATAATGCTCTATACCAAGCCAAGCAAGCTGAAAACCTAAATCCATCAAGCCATGCCAAAGGATGGATCAAATTCCTTTCTCGTTTACAAAAAGTTCAGCAAGCGCAAACTGCTAATATCTGATCATAGCGCCTCATCTGCCCGATGATGAGGCGTCTGACCTTTTACGATTTTTGAATCGTCATTATCAAGACTGACATTGGTTCGGTTTTGCCTATCTTAGTGATAAAGAGAACCTATTATTGTCTTTCTGATTTTTTCCGTACCATAACGTTTAATGATGAAGTACAGAGAGAGAATCATGATGAAAGCGTTAGTGGTTGAAGGTGGTGCGATGCGCGGCATTTTTGCCAGTGGAGTCTTGGATAGTTTTTTACAACATCAGCACAACCCATTTGATTTTGTATTAGGTGTTTCAGCTGGAGCTTCAAACTTAATCGGCTACCTTGCGAAGCAACCGAGACGCAGTTATCACGTTGTAACTCAGCTTGCCACCGACCGTCTTTTTTTTAACCCAATTCGCTTTATTAAGGGGGGAAATCTCGTCGATGTGCGTTGGCTAATCGATGAGTCCAACCGACGTTATCCGATTGATGAAGACAAACTGTTTAACTCAGTCCCTTTCTTTGCCGTTGCAACCAATATCGAAACGGGTAAAGCCGATTATTATCGAGTGACTCAAGAAAACTTGAGCACGGCCATTGAAGCCACATCCGCGCTACCGATAGTTTATAAGCATACGCCTTGTTTCCATGGTGGTTGCTACACTGATGGAGGGGTTGCTGACTCGATCCCGGTTAAAGAAGCGTATCGCCGTGGAGCACGAGATATTACGGTTGTTTTATCACATCCACTTAGCTATATCATGTCGCCCCCTAAAAGTAAGTGGATGATGAAAAAACTTTTTTCACGCCATCCAAATATGGCTAAATCAATGCTATTTCGTGCGAAACATTACAACCAATCACTTGAATTTATTCGCAATCCACCTTCTGATGCCATCATTCGAGTAATCGCGCCACCTGAAGGGTTTCCCGTTAAGAGATTGACGATGAAGTTACCGTTGCTCAACATAGGCTATGACATGGGCTTAAAAGCAGGGCAAAATCATTTGGAGTGGCTTGAATACACACATGCAGCCTAAAAACGCTTAGGTTCAAAAGGCTGATAAAACACTATCTACATGTCGTAACTGTCTATGTAATAAGCTGTTTTTTAGAGATGATTGAGTATGAATTTCATCGCAATTTATCTTGTTTATGGTTTTCATATGAGTGGCACGTGTTAAGTATGTACCACATTTTGATTGATCGAGCCTGACGGCATGCAACTGAAACTATCGCTACTCTCCATCGCTTTATTGAACACAATTCCTGTCACTGCAACGGAAAACTTTCAGATGTTTATTCCGGTCACTGCGGCCAATAGTTACCAACATGGCATTGATGTTGCTGGGTACTGGAAAAG
Organism: Vibrio sp. V04_P4A5T148; assembly: GCF_963875605.1. Classification (NCBI taxonomy): domain Bacteria; kingdom Pseudomonadati; phylum Pseudomonadota; class Gammaproteobacteria; order Vibrionales; family Vibrionaceae; genus Vibrio; species Vibrio sp. V04_P4A5T148. Next base: position 21,812 of record NZ_CAWNMS010000018.1, on the reverse strand, counting down.
TGAAAAACTGGATGGAATTCGCGCCATCTGGAATGGACAATATCTCCATACGCGTAATGGTAATAAGATCAATGCGCCTGCTTGGTTTACTGCACCATTACCTAATAAAGCATTAGAAGGAGAGCTCTGGGCTGGACGAGGTCAGTTTCATCACGTACAACAAACGGTATTGGATACCATACCAACCGATGAAGCGTGGCAAAGCATCCGCTTTATGCTGTTTGATATGCCCGAAGCGATCGGTGACTACCAAAAGCGATACCGCAATCTCATCCACTTATCCTCACTCATGAATGCTCCGCACATTACCTATATTGAACATTCACCAATTCACTCAGAAAAAGAGCTGCTTGGGTATTTAGACAACGTAAGTGATGGGCAGGGTGAAGGGGTAATGCTGCGAAAAATTAATGCCCATTACCAAGCCGGCCGCAGTAACGATTTACTTAAGCTTAAAAAACACCAAGATGCTGAAGCTACGGTCATTGGTTATAAACTGGGTTCTGGCAAGTATCAAGGTATGATGGGATCAGTGCTAGTGCGCTTAGAAAACGGTGTTGAGTTCTATATCGGCAGCGGTTTTTCTGATGAGATCAGAAATAATCCGCCAAAGATCGGATCCATTATTACTTTTCGTTTTAATGATCTCACTGCAGAAGGAAAACCAAGATTTGCACGCTTTATGAGAGAAAGGCCAGCAATATAAATAAGGCCAGACAATGTCTGACCTTATTATTTCATCGCAACGCCTTTTCGCCACGTTGAAATTCATAGAATCAAGCTGTTATTTCGATGCAAAATCAAGTTGCACGCTATCGGCTTGTTGATGCATCCAGTGTAAGCGGATACCCAGCATCAAAGCAGCAGAAGATAAGCCAACGATAAATCCTATCCAGAACCCACTTGCACCCATAGGTTCGACAATGAAATCTGTCATTGCTAATACATAGCCCGTTGGCAAGCCAATCATCCAATAAGCGATAAAGGTACGATTAAAAATAGCCGTCATGTCTTTATAACCACGTAGCGCTCCTGCTGCAACGACTTGAATCGCATCCATACATTGATAAATAGCCGCAAAAATAAGCAACTGCATCGCCATGGCTACAACGGCTTGGTTTTCCGTATAAAGCAAAGCCACATATTCACGAAATAGAACCGTTAACGTCGCCGTGATAATTGCAGTAGATAAACCGACTAACAAGCCAACCTGTGAAGCGATGGTTGCCCCTTCAATATTTTTTTCGCCCAGCTTATGGCCAACACGGATGCTCACTGCAGCGCCGATACTCATCGGTAACATAAAAATTAATGATGAGAAATTCAAAGCGACTTGGTGAGCCGCCACCACCAATGAACCGAGTGGAGCGACCAACAATGCGACCACAGCAAATAGAGTAACTTCAAAAAATATCGCTGCCGCCACAGGAAAACCAAGCTTGAATAAGCGAATTTGCGCTTTCAATTGTGGTTTATGGAATTCACCAAAGATATTAATGTGCGCCATGCGTTTAGAAGTGACGACATAAAACAGCAGCATAAAAAACATCAACCAATAGACAATTGCCGTCGCCACACCACAACCTACACCGCCTAGCTCTGGTGCGCCAAATTTTCCGTATACGAAAATCCAGTTAAGTGGAATGTTAACTAATAAGCCCGCAAAACCAATCACCATAGCGGGTTTCGTCAGTGAGATACCATCCGTGAAACTGCGCAATGCTTGAAATAGTAAATAAGAAGGTACGGCAAACATCACGGCGTACATGTACCCGTTAGTTTTTTCAGCCATCAACGGCTCAATATCCATCCACCCCAAAATCCATTGAGTTTGAAAAAGAACACCAATAATGGGAATAGAGACAAACAACGCTAGCGCTGCACCTTGTTGGATTTCAAAAGGAATTTTCTTTTGCCGCCCTGAACCATTGAGTTGTGCCACAACGGGAACCAACGCCATTAACAACCCAACACCAAACAGAATCGAAGGTAGCCAAATACTTGCCGCGATCGATACCGCAGCCATATCAATCGCACTCACACCACCTGCCATGACGGTATCTACAAAGCCCATTCCAGTTTGAGCAATAGAGGCAATCAACACAGGTGTTGCCAATTTGATTAAATTTGAAGCTTCTTGTTTATAACGATGCACAAATATCTCCAGAGGAAGGACAAGCAAAAATCGCGACCAATAATCAACTTATCGCGTAGGCATGGATGATAAAGAAATGTCACACTAAGCTCCATGAAAAACTGATGAAATTACCTAATGTTTATTGGGAAGGTTGCTCGTCGCGCTATATGCGGTGAAATCTATTTCAGACAAAGCTTGATTAGGCTAGATAGGGGGGGCTTGGCGTGTTGCACGTAACCATTAAGAAGAGCGCTTGCCAAGCGCTCACTTTTTAAAAGATTTGTTCATCATCGGCATCAACAAACAACTCTATTTTGTCTAAACGTTCATCGACCATCATATTGAGATGAATCGCATGGCAACAGGCGGGGCAATCGTCATAAAACTCTTGGCTACCATTTGATGCATCTAGGGTGATCCTAATGGAATGACCGCAGTGAGGGCAGTTGACCATTCTTTCCGTATAATTTTTCATATCTCTTTCCTTACATCCTTGGAGATACCTTAATACTAAGTCGCTAAGTTCCTTTAAGCGGCAAATTAAGTTCAAACTTTGAATTGGCCCATAAAACAACAAAAGAGCCATTTATTAAGGCTCATTTGTTGTCTATACAGCTCGGTTGTTTACACCGTTAAAAGGAGAGGATTTTCTTGATCAAACTTTCCGCTTCGACCAGATAGTGGCCACCAAATTGATTGTAGTGATTGAGGACATGATAGAGGTTATAAATATTCTTACGTTCCACATAGTCCAAACTCAAAGGTAAGATACTCTCATAGCCTTGGTAAAACTCAGGTTGAAAACCTTCAAATAACTCTGTCATTGCGATATCGCATTCACGATCACCCCAATAACAGGCAGGATCGTAGCAAATTGGACCAAATACCGAGTTTGCCACATTCCCATGCCACAAATCTCCATGCAGCAGAGATGGGCGAGGGCTATGGTTAGCTAAGCGAGATTGGACAACGTCGACCAACTCGCTGATATTGAACAACTCAATTCCTTTTTCACGCAACAATTGCAATTGCCAGCCGATACGTTGTTCCGCAAAAAAACGACCCCATTTTTTGTCCCACGGATTTGGCTGCAAAGTGGAACCAATATAATTGTCTGCATCAAACCCATACTCTTTTTGTTCTCCCCATTGATGCAGTTTGGCCAGTTGTACACCGAACTCATAGCTGTTCGTCGCGTTATCTAGGGGTTTGGTTGGTAGATAGTTTAGAACAATGAAAGCATGATTTTTACTGGTTCCAATCATCACTAGCTCGGGAACCTGTACTGTTGACGTTTCACGAAGCGAACGTAGGTTTTCACCTTCAATCTCAAACTTAGCTAAGAAGTCTCGTGTGTTCACTTTAACAAAATAGCGTTGCTCACCATCGCTGATCATGTAGCAATCACTAATGTCACCACCGCTGACTTTTTCTTTTTCAACAGGGTTAAATTCAAACATGAGCGTATCGGATAACTGCTGAATGAGAGTTTGCCACATAACGACCTCTGCCTTGATTTACTTAATAATTCGTAGTTTAGGTCATGGTTACGAATATTTCAGAAGTGCGTGACACATAATTTAGCCACTTTCCTTTTGAGGGAGCACCAATGCTCATAAATGTGATTAAGTGCAAGAATTTGCAGATGCGAATACAGAAATAGTATTAAAAATAACGCTATATTTTCCATAAGTTGATCTTGCTTAGGTGCTAGTAACCCAATTTATAGGATGGCGTATCCTACTTTGGGGAAAATAAATGCTCGTGAAATAGATGCTTATCAAGAAATCGCGGGAAATTTGAACGTCTAAACTATCAAATCTGTGAAAATGGGCTGACATGGCTTAGTATTATTGAAGGTACAGTGATTACTAGCAATTTAGCGGTAAAGCGGAGAATTAAAGTGGTTGTAGAAACCGATGGTTATTTGGCTCTGATAGAGCATCTCTCTTTTAATATGGATGTGTTCACATCAGGCGGAGATATTGGCGCTGAAAGTGTAGAAGATGTTGTGACCGACATGGTTTCAAGCAACATCATGGCTATTTTTGAACAAAACCCTGAGCTACATTCCAGTGTTCGATTCCAGTTGCTCAAAGAAGCCGATTCTGTAGTGGAAGATCTTGGTGAAGTATTGGCGGGTGTTTGGAGTAAACCTGCGACCAATGAACAGATCCTTTTTCTTGATGAATACATCGCCTTAGTGAAGAATCTGTTCGATACTGCCGTTGCGAAGTACGACTAATTGAAGTATGACTAATCAGAGTTAGGCGGGCTTATAATCCGCCTAAATTGCCAGAATTTAGAAGCCCAATAGGGGTTATCGATTCTTGAGATCATCACACCTTTAGACGTAGAGGCGTGCATGAATTTTTTGTCTCCTAGATAGACTCCAACATGATTGCTCGTCCTTGATGTTCTAAAAAAGACCAAATCCCCGCGCTGCGCATTTTGATAATTTACCTCAAAACCCGTTTGACTCTGTGAGCGTGTGGTTCGTGGTAGAGGGATCTGCCATACATCTTTAAACGCTATTTGCACAAATGCTGAGCAGTCGACTCCGTTCAACGTTTCACCACCTAATCGGTACGGCACTCCTTGCCAGCGCTGAAAAACCGTGCCTAACCCATCGTCTTTATCTTGGACAATTGACAGAATCTCTTCTTGAGTAACATAAGTAGGGCCAGAATTGGACGAAATAGGCGATCCTACGCAACCCGTTAGCACACTAGTTATTGATAATGCGAAGAGTATTGGACTTTTAATCATTTATCATCCCAATGAAATGTAACTGAAACATTTTTGAAATATTGCATTCCTACTATGGTTGAGCCTTAACACATTCTCTAATCACTTAGTTGCATTTATCATGAATTCCTCAATCAATAATCGACATTCACTGTCGTTGATTCAAACCATCAGTGCCATTTTCATCACGATGACGTTACTGGTGGTCCTTTTATCCATCACCAGTTTAAAAAGCATCGATAAGGTAGGGCTACAGTTTTCTGGATTGTCTGAACAAACACTACCTTTGGCATTAAATAATGCAAGGTTGACGCAAAATATATTAGAACAAGTACAATCTCTCGGAGATGGCATTCGCACAGCGGAATCGGCAGAATTAGAAGCGGTAAACCAGCAATTAAGCCACTTAAACCAGCAGACTGACCAACTTACTGACCAGCTTTTCTCCATCGCTACTCGTATCGGTAACGCGATTACTCAAGATCATCAAGTGTCGTTACGCAGCAAAAGTGCGGCATTTCAGCAGCTCACCTATTCTATTTTATCAACGCAGGCCTCTTTGCTTGAACAGCAGAATGCTATCGATAACGCCGCCACCGCGTTTCGTTACGGATTAAGCTCCATTGGACCGGAGATGAACCGGATCAGTTCATTTCTCGCATTAGATAACCCGGAATCGATGGATGCGGCTAACCGCTTTATTGCCAGTGCAAGTTCGATGGAAAGTACCTTCTTACTGTTAATGATGCAAAACGATCCTGAACAGGCCAAAGTGCAATTTAAAGAAATCCGTAATCGCATGGCGGGAATTGAGCTAGCCTTTGATGATTTCAAAGAGTGGCATCCTGATGTTATGGAGTTTGCGAGCCTGACGGCACCTTATGAAATGGTTAAAGCGGGTTTTGTTGAGCATGGCATTTTGGCACTGATCTTAAATAAAATTGAGCAAGCACAGCAGCAGCGACAAGAAATGGCACAAGCTGCGCAGCTAGCCAAAGACACGGTAGCACTGCTAAATACGATTTCTGCCACCGCAAGTGAGTTGATCAAACACAGTGAGAACGTGGTTCATGACGCAATGCTAATGGTTAAGCAAGTACAATATACTGGCGGCATTATTCTGGTCGCTTTGGTTTTACTTGCATGGCTAGGGTTACGCCACTGGCTAAAGCTGGGGCTGAATAACTTATTGGCCAAGCTTGCATTATTAACTCAACACGATTTTTCTCAACCCGCTCGCTTGATTGGCCCGAGTGAATTTAAAGAAGTTGCTCTACAACTAAACCAAGTTATTGAATCAACAAAATATTCAATTTCTACCGTAACGCGCAATTGTGAAATGCTCTACCAAAATGCCGAAACCAGTCACGATGCAGCCGATAAATCCAACCGCAGTTTAGCCGCACAAAATGATTCGTTGGTTAACATGGTTTCCACAGTGAGTGAGTTGGAATCGGCGATTCGGAATATCGCGCTTGTGACCAGTGAATCTTATGAAGAATCAGTGGCTGCCAGCCAGTTTTCTGCGCAAGGGGTGAAAGTAGTGGAACAAAACCGTGTTCGCTTGGAATCTCTTGAAAATACACTGCATTTAAACGATGAAGCAATGCACGAGCTTGACCAGCGCGTGAAGAAAATTCGCGAGATGGTGGATATGATCAGCGGTATTGCTGACAGTACCAACTTACTGGCGTTGAACGCCGCGATTGAAGCAGCAAGAGCTGGCGAACAAGGGCGTGGTTTTGCGGTTGTAGCCGATGAAGTACGCAAATTAGCCAGCGATACATCACAGCAAACCACCAATATCCGAGACATGATGAATGAACTCACCAATGCAACGCAGCGCTCTCGTCAAGCGGTATCGGATTCGCGCCAAGAGATGAGTAATGCGCTGCAATCGAGTCAAGAAGTCAAAACAACATTTGAGCAGATAGAAAAAGCAGTGGAACAGATTCGTGCTCGAGTTGAGCAGATAAGCGTTGCAACAGAAGAGCAAGAGCGAGCGACGGCCGATGTAAGCCAATCTATCAGCCAAGTTTCATCGCAAGGTGAGCAAACCAAATTACAGCTTGAAGCCATGGTCGAAAGTTCAGAGCAGGTGGCTGAAGTTGCGGGTGAACAGCAGGCTATGTTGCATAAATATACGCTCAACTAGCTTATCCAGTGCGAATTTCTGTATTTTCATGACGTTGTCACTTTTTTCTAAATGGTTGGGTAAGCATTTTATCCAACCACTGCTCACGCTTCTCTCGAAAGAGTGGTAGGCCGATAATGACCTGCTTATGGCCCAATTCTGGCTGCGCACGATAAGTACGAAATAGCCGATCCCAACATGACAAGAAAAAACTAAAATTGGAGTGAGTTTCTCGCACAATGACTGAATGATGCACCCGATGCATGTCAGGTGTCACCACCAACCAGCGAAGCCAACGGTCCATTTTCAACGGTAATTTTGCGTTACTGTGGTTAAACATCGCGCTCGCATTGAGCACAACCTCAAATATCAATACCGCGAATGGGCTGACACCCAACATGATCACGCAAGTGATTTTGATCCACAAAGAGAGAATCATTTCGAATGGGTGAAACCGTGAGCCAGTGGTCACATCAATATCTTGATCAGCGTGGTGCATGCGATGTAAACGCCATAACCAAGGAGAGAAGTGAAAAAGCACATGCTGGGCGTAAATCACGCCATCAAGAATAATAACTGACAGCACAATTTCAGCTACTTGTGGTAAATCCACCCAATTAAAAAGGCCAATCGAGTCTTGCTGCGCCCAATAAGACGCTTCAATGGCTAACACTGGCATCAATAGCGATAAGCACACGCTATTTAAACCAACCAAACCTAAATTATTCAGCCAGCGAGTGGCTTTACTTTGGGTGAGTGTTTTACGTGGGCAAGACCATTCCCACAGCGCACAAAGCATAAATACAGCGAAAAATACGCTCAAACGGATCAATTCAGGGTTCAGGTTCATGCTTAATGGCTCATCTTCAATGGTCTTGTGCTAGGAATCTGCTTGTACTGTAAGTACAATCGGCAGCACTTTCCAGCTTGCCGCCCTGATTTATGAGAATCCACGCATTTAACCATTTGTTCCAACATCGCTTAGCGTTATCGACCAAACCTTTTCAAGCTCGTGGTGCGAAAGTTGAACGTTGCGCCTATTGTCAGGTCGCCACGCAATACTGCTTATGCGGCCATCAACCGGATATGGATACGGATATCGCAGTATTACTGCTGGTTTCTGAAAATGAAGTATTTAAACCCAGTAATACTGGTCGACTAATTGCCGATGTGATTAAAGAAACTTACGTTTATCAGTGGAATCGCACCGAACCTCACGCGGAAATGCTAGCACTGTTGAATAATCCCGCTTATCAACCAGTCGTCATTTTTCCCGAAGAGTATGTGGATGAAAAGCCTCGAGTAATGCAAAGCCCTCCCAGCGCGCACGATAAACGCAAACCACTGTTGATATTGCTTGATGGAAGCTGGCGCGAGGCAAGACGAATGTTTCGCAAATCACCTTATTTGGATGCGCTTCCGGTGATGTCTATCGCACCTAAAAGCGTATCGCAATATATGATGCGTAAATCTGATAATGAGCAGCATTTATCAACGGCTGAAGTGGCGTCGTTGGTATTGGCTGAAGTGGGTGAGCATCAAGCCTCTCTGCTATTAAGCCAATGGTTTGAAGTGTTTCGAGAAAGTTACTTGCTGAGCAAAACCCGCCTAAAGCATGATTTGAGCAGGCCAGTCTTGAAACGTTTCATCGACCAGCAGCAAAGCAAAGCGAGACGTGACTCTAAAGTTGATCGATTCGGTGATGAGTAATTGTTCAATCGAACCTATAGACCAGATAAATTGGTACTCGGTCACGGATTGTAGGCTGAGCTCTGTGGATAATGCCCAAAGTTTTATTTTTAGCTCATTGATGAGCAAATTTTAGGAGAGATTGCATGTACTACGGCTTTGATGTCGGTGGCACTAAAATTGAGTTTGGTGCGTTTAATGAGAAGTTAGAACGCGTAGCAACGGAGCGCGTTCCTACCCCAACAAACGACTACAATCTGCTAGTTGAAACCATTGCGCAGTTGGTGAGTAAATATGACGCGCAATTGGGTGTGGAAGGCAAAATAGGCCTTGGCCTACCAGGTATGGAAGATGCTGATGATGCTACGGTATTAACCGTCAACGTTCCTGCTGCAAAAGGCAAGCCGTTACGCGCTGATTTAGAAGCAAAAATTGGCCGCAGCGTGAAGATTGAAAACGATGCAAACTGCTTTGCGCTTTCTGAAGCATGGGACGATGAGCTGAAAAATGAGCCTTCGGTTATGGGCCTAATTCTCGGCACAGGTTTTGGTGGCGGCCTTATCTATGAAGGGAAAGTGTTCTCTGGTCGTAACCACGTAGCAGGGGAGTTTGGTCATATGCGTCTGCCTCTTGATGCATGGTTACATCTTGGCGATAACGCGCCGATGCTCGGCTGTGGTTGTGGCAAACAAGGATGCTTAGACAGTTATCTCTCTGGCCGCGGTTTTGAGCTATTGTACGAGCATTATTACGGCGAGCACAAAAAAGCGATTGATATCATTCACGCCAATGAAGCAGGCGAAGCGAAAGCCGTTGAGCATGTTGAGCGCTTTATGGAGCTACTTGCCATCTGTTTTGCCAACATTTTTACAGCCAATGACCCACACGTTGTTGCGCTCGGTGGCGGTTTATCAAACTTTGAATTGATCTACCAAGAGATGCCTAAACGCGTACCGAAACACCTGCTTTCTGTCGCGAAATGTCCGAAGATCATCAAAGCAAAACATGGTGATTCAGGCGGCGTACGTGGTGCGGCTTTCCTTAATATCAAATCATAAAATCAAACAAAAAGGGCCTATAATCAAACGGGCCCTTTTTATATCAGTCAAAAGTTAACTCTTTAACCTAAGTTCTGTTTATTTGGTGTTAGCGCCTTTTTTACCCACACCTACGTTTTCTTTTTGTTGCAGTGTTAGCTTGCTAAAACCTAACTTTTTAAAGTGGTTATCGCGGTAATTGCGTACCGCTTTTGCGTCAGAAATCATTTCCAGCTGCTGTTCCATTTTTAAAAAATCAGTAATATCAATACCTTCTGCTTCGGCTACTGCTTCTTGAATGTTGTGATGCTTTTCGTAAGAAAAAGTCAGCGTTTTATCTTCATTTTTGTAAGTGTACAAAATGGTGCGAGCCATGATCATCTCTCTAAAATCGTCATTCCCAATTTCGGGAAAATAAACAAAGGCTGATCGCTTACTATCAACCGATTGAAAATGGGGGGCGTTGGTAGCGCTTAAACATGACTAACCAACATGTAATGGGCTAGATTTTGCCTTTAAGTGGGATAATTGTCACGCTTTCAGCACCGAAATAGCGCAGGATATTTCATTTACAACGCTGTACATATTCAATCACAAACGCTGCTATTGCATCGAGATCATTGATGTCCATCTGTGGCAAAGCACTTTTCACAACTTCATCCGCGGCGATAGCGATGATATTTTCATCATTTGGATATAGCCAAGGTTTACCCACTTCAGCACGGTGCAACTCAATTTTTGGAAAGGCGAGGTTTTTACACCCTTCAACTAAAATTACGTCGAGTTTATCGTAATCAAAGCGAGACAAAAGATATTCGAAATCGGGTTCGGCTTCTGGCGTCTCAGTCATCATTGCATGACGATAGCGCGATGCAACTAACATCTGGCTTGCCCCCGCTTTACGCAGCCGATGGCTATCTTTACCTGGTTTATCAATATCAAAATCGTGGTGCGCGTGCTTAAGTACGCCTAATGTTAGGCCTGCTGCCCTTAACTTGGGCAATAAGGCTTCAAGCAGGGTCGTTTTTCCTGTGCCAGAGTAGGCCGCAAAACCAAGTAAAGGGCATGAAGGCGCTTGATATTTCATGATGTCAAAGTTCCAAATTGTGCCAGATCTTGAGGCGTGTTGAGGTTCAAAAAGCAGTTTGGCGAGTCGCTAAAGTCAACGTAATCTGTGTGGCATTCTTGATAAAGACGGGTGATTTTTCTCTCGCCACGTTCTAAAAATGCAGTCAGTGTTGGCAGCACACGTTGGTGAATAAGGGTGAATACGGGTTGAGCGAAGTGACCATCATGGGCGACTAAAATATCATGCGAGTCTTGAGCAGCATGGCAAAAACGCGCAACAAGATCGTCATTGATCAACGGGCAATCGCAAGGGACAAATCCGACCCAATCGGTTTGTGCATGGGTTAACCCTGCCTGAATTCCAGCGAGTGGACCGGGATAATCAGCCATGGTATCGGAAATGACAGGTGCAAACTGACGATACTGTGCATGGTTACGATTAGCGTTAATCGTCAGGTTAGTAGATTGCGGCTTAAGCTTATTCATGACATGTTGAATCAAAGGTTGGCCATTGAGTTCAATCAGCCCTTTGTCTTGTCCACCCATACGGCTGGCTTGCCCACCCGCTAAAATAACCCAACTTGTTTGTGTGGGAAGTAACATGAAATGTCTCTTAATTGTGCGATGAGAAGAGCGCCGTACAGACAAGTTAAACTCATTGATTGAGCATCACTCGCCCATTTTTAGTGGCGACAAACCAAGGTAAGGATGATAACGCAACTCATGCCTTGGTGCTAACTGGCTGATGATTATAACCAATCTCACTTGTGCGGGTGGATCTTTTTCATTGCTCTCGTTAAGTTTTTCATTGCTCTCACTAAGACACAAACGCCTCCATTAGTTTGGAGGCGGTTGGTCAAGCTAGGCAGTATTAAGCATCTTCAGGTAGTAGGAATAACCCCACGGGGTTGATCGTCAGATAAGCGTGATCAGCGTAACTGGGGTCAAACTGTGACGAGTTGAGTTGCAGTAACAGCTCTTTGTTGTGCCATTTAACCAACACTTCATACATCGACCCCATGTAAGCAATACTGGTAATTTGACACTGTTGGCAGGCATCACCGTCCGCGCAGAGCAAAATAGCTTCTGGTCGAACACCAATTTGATAATTTCCCGCAGGCAAAGCCGTGACACTGTCATCATTAGCGGGGATCTTATAGCCATTGATGATCAAATATTCACCATCATATTGACCCTCAAAAATATTGGCTTCGCCCATGAAGTTGGCCATGAACATCGAGGTTGGGTGCTTATACAGTTGAGTTGGTGAGCCCTGCTGCATGATGTCGCCATCTTTCATCACAATCACAGTATCAGAAACGGCAAAGGCCTCAGCCTGATCGTGCGTCACATACAAAGAGGTGATATTAAAACGCTGCTGCAACTCTCGAATAGTTTCACGCATGCTGCGTCTTAAATTGGCGTCCAAGTTACTGAGCGGCTCATCGAATAGCAATACCTTAGGCTTAAGCACCAACGCGCGAGCGAGCGCTACTCGCTGTTGCTGACCTCCTGAAATTTGGTCAACGTAACGTTCCCCAAAGCCTTCTAAATCAACTAATTTCAAGGCTTCATCCACTCGCTGTTTTACTTCATTTTTACTCAAGCCAATCATTCTTAGGCCGTAACCTACGTTGTCATGTAAGGAAAGGTGAGGAAACAGAGCGTAAGATTGAAACACCATGCAGATGTCACGTTGCTGAATGGAAGTGTTCGTGACATCTTCACCATCAATAAAAATTTGGCCACTGGTTGGTTTTTCAAGCCCTGCGACCAAACGCAGCACGGTCGTTTTTCCACATCCTGAAGGGCCGAGCAGCGTTACAAGGCTGCCTTTTTTGATTTCTAAATCCAAATTACCAATGACGGTTTTATCGCCAAAACGCTTGCAGACATTCTTTAAAACAACAAAGTTTTCATTTTCCATGGTGATATCTCCAATGGTTATTCTTGGTTATTGGCTTTAGAACGAGAAACACGTGCCTCGCCAACGATAAAATCAAAAATTAAAATAATAGCCAACATCACAACAATCAAAATCGAGCCATATGCGATCGCAACGCCATACTCACCATCTTCTACACGATTCAGGATGTAAGACGTTGCCACCCGTGTTTCTGGTGTCACCAAGAAAATAATGGCGCTGACGGTCGTCATTGCTCGAACAAAGCTGTAAATCAGTGTTGAGAGAATTGCTGGTCGTAATAACGGCAACAGAATATGAGTAATGGTTTTAAAGGAGTTAGCCCGCAAACTGAGTGACGCTTCATCGAGCGATTTATCAAGCTGGCCTAGCCCTGCAATACCTGCGCGAATGCCTACAGGCACGTTACGCATCACCATGGAAATCACAACAATGGCCGCGGTACCGGTGAGGTAAATAGGCGCATCATTAAATGCAAGAATGTAAGATACCCCCGCAACCGTGCCCGGAACGGCGAAGCAAAGCATGGTTGCAAACTCAATCACTTTCTTACCGTAAAATTGCTGACGGACAACGATATACGCAATCAACAGACCAAAGAAGGCGGTTAATGGCGCTGCAACGCCGGCATAAATCATCGTCGTGATAAGTGATGGCCAAGCACCTTCACTCATTCCCATGCCAAACAGATGAATATAGTTTTTAAGCGTTAAACTGTAATCTACACCCCAGTTCACGGTGAAGCTGCCGAAGATGATGCTGCCATAAAGCAAGATGTTAAATGCCATCCAAAAATAGAGCAGTGCCGAAACCGTATGTTTAAGTAAGGTAGGCAGCGCTTGCACATCGCCACGATATGATTTGCCGGAAATGGTGACGTATGAACGCTTTCCTATCCACAGATATTGGACAACAAAGATCGCCAACGAAAATAGCAACAAGACGGCTCCAAGTGTGCTGGCGGAAGCGTAATCTAATTGAGCTCCTGCGATGTAGAAGTAAATCTGAGTGGCTAACACATCGAAACTGCCCCCAAGTACAAGCGGGTTACTGAAGTCGGCCAGTGATTGGACAAAGATGATTAAGAAACTGTTGGCCAAAGCAGGTTTGAGCAATGGCATGACAATTTTAAAAAAAGTTTGATAACGATTGGCACGCAGCGTGTAGGACGCCTCTTCCAGTGATGGATGTAGGGATTTCATCGCGCCATCTAAAATCATGAATGACATAGGAGCAAAGGCGAGCACTTGTGCCATCCAAATGCCTGTAAAACCATACAGCCAGTTTGTCTGTTGTAACCCAAACCAATCCACCATGAGTTCGGTGATATAACCGGAGCGCCCAAGCATTAAAGTCACCCCAAGCCCAACGACAAAAGGGGGAGTCACAATGGGAAGAATAGAAAAAATTCGCGCAATGAAAGCGGAGCGAGTGGCAATGCGTGTGGTATAGATAGCAAAGATCAAACCAAAGAAAGTGGCACCTATACCCACAGATACGCCAAGCAGTACGGAGTTCCAAACAATTTGTATGATCTGCGCTCGGCTCAAAATTTCAATGAATTGCCACGCAACAAAGTTCCCCATTTCATCTTGGAACATCGGTACAAAGATGGCGATACTCGGAAAGATAATAAAAATCGTGATCAAGAGAACAATCGAGATCAGAGCACCAATCACGAAGCTGTCACCGCCCAAAAACTCAAGACGAGCCAATGCCAATGTCATGACAGCACTTAAGGCAATAAATAGTGCAATGGTTGAATAACCTAAACCTTGCTGGGTATACCAAGAGCTGACCAACACGAAAAACATGCATGCCGCTGAATAACCGATATCAAAATAGTGACGGTGTTTGGCGTACTTATTACCTGCATAGCAAGGGCGAATGAGAAGTACACCCGGAAGCGCAAACCATAACCAAGAAATATTGGCACGGCTCCAACCCATAGCGGCATAAAACTCTTGCGATGTTGAATCAAACACTCCGTAATCAAGTGCAAAAGAGGGCAACAGCACAAACGCACACAATAACGTCAGGATCCAATAAAAAATCGGGTCCCTATGCGAGGTTTTTAGCGGCCGATGTGGTGCAGTGCCTGCTGTAAATTCATTCATTTTTCTGTACCAAAGTTATTTGTAGCCACACGGTGATAAGCCTGGTATTGGCTTTATAAAAAGGGCAGTAGGCACTGCCCATCGAGGCTAAGACAAGGGAATGCGTTGGCTATTCGCCCATTTTTACAACATTAACCCACTTATTAATCAATCGTTTACGTTCATCAGAGGATCCATAGGTATCCATGTCATAATCGATCAAGGTTAACTTTTTAGGGTCGAGGGCGTTGGGGGATTGTTCCGCTTGAGTGTTAGTTAAAATTTGGAAAGATTGACCTTCTTTCCATGCCAGCTCTTGTCCTTCTTTTGACATGACCCAGTCAACAAACCGTTTCGCGTTATCAAGGTTACGCGACCCTTTGATAATGCTCACACCACCAATTTCATAACCTGTACCTTCACAAGGCGAAATCAGCTCCAGCGGTGCTCCTTTCGATTGTTCGAGTGAGTAGTCATGCAAAAAACCAATACCAATCGCAATTTCACCACGCGCTGAGTTACGTGAAGGGGTAACACCTGATTTGGTGTATTGAGAGACGTTTTTGTCGAGTGCTTTGAAATAATCAAAGGCTTTATCTTCATCCCAAAGTTGAATGAAGGTGGCTAATGCGGTGTAGGCTGTTCCTGAACTTTGTGGGTCAGAGATTTGAATCTCTCCTTTGTATTCAGGTTTGGTTAAATCATTCCAGCAGCGCGGGATCGGTAATCCTTTTTCAGCCAAACGTTGAGTGTTCACCCCAAAACCTAAAATACCCATATAAACGGCCGAAGAGTAGTTCCCTTTGCGTTTCGCTGGATCTTTAAATCCATCCATAATGAATTCAAGCTGCGGGGATTGGTAAGCGTGTAAGAGATCCATTTCACCCGCCTGTGATTGAGGATCCAACGTGCCGCCATACCAAACATCCGCGCGTGGGTTCTTCTTCTCTGCTTCGATTTTGGCCAGCGTGCTACCAGAGCCATTGCGAACAAAAGAGGTTTTTACGTCATATTTATCAGAAAAGGCTTTAGTCGCTGTCTCGCACATGGCGTTAGTGGCACTGCAATAAACCACGAGTCGGCCTTCAGCAAATGCTTGAGGCGCGGCAAGCGAAGCACCGAGAATGCAGGTAGCAAGTACACTGCGAGGTAATCTATCTTTCATGTCTGTTTCCTCTTGTTATTTTCATTACTTAACGTAGACGTAGGGCAGCGTTAAGTTTCATCACATTCCTGTGATTTCGTTTTTGCTGCATGACACAGCGAAATCAGAAAACAACGTGAGGAAAGGTTATGACATAGTGACGGCATTCCCTGCACGCTGTTGCGCTTTTAAAAAGGGCAAAATCAGTAATCCAATCAGTGCGGCTGAGAGGGTAATGACACTGAAAAATCCTTCCCAACTAAATTGTTCAATAATGACAGCCAATGGGTAACTGGCTAACGCTGCACCAAGATAGCCAAATAAGCCGACAAAACCGGTCGCGGTTCCAGCCGCATCCTTGTGCGAACATTCAGCGGCGGCCATTCCTATCATCATTTGCGGACCAAAAATAAAAAATCCGATGGAAAAGAAGCAGCCCGACAACACCACAAAGTTGTCAATCGGTGTTAGCCATAACGCCGCCACTGAAATGAAAATGCCTAGCGCAAAAATCAAGTTCATCGGCGCTCGATTGCCTTTAAAAAATTTGTCCGAGCCCCAACCACCAAATAGCGATCCTAAAAATCCTCCGACTTCAAACATCGATACGGCAGCGTTGGCCGAAAAAAGCTCATAACCATGTCGTTCAGTGAGGTATAAATTACCCCAATCATTTAGCGCGATACGCACCACATACACCAGTAGATAGGAGCTACATAACAGCCAAATGTACTTATTCCCTAGCACGTAACGACTTAAAATTTGGCGAAATGGCAGCCCTTTACCTTCAGACTCATGGCGCTTTTCTAATTCATCGTTACGCCACTCACCCACTGGGGGTAACCCTAACGTTGTGGGCTTATCTTGCATGCGAAAGCAGAGCACTAAACCAACGATGATCGCCAAGCAACCCGGTGCAATAAATCCGTACCGCCAACCAAAAGTCACAGCGATAAAACCAATGCTGATCGGAATGAGCGCGCCACTTAAATTGTGGCAAGTGTTCCAGATAGACCACCAAAACCCACGTTCAGATCGGGAATACCAGGTGGTGAGCAATTTAGCGCACGGCGGCCATCCCCAACCTTGGAAAAAAGCGTTCAATGTCCAAAGCACGGTAAATGCGGCTAGGGAAGAGCTCAAACCAAACAGCACATTAATCACACCCGTTGCAACCAGCCCCAAACCCATGAAGTAACTCGGTTTTGATTGGTCGCTGACCATGCCAGAAACAAACTTTGACAAACCGTAGGTCATGTAAAAGAGCGTACCAAGCAGACCCACATCGGAATGTTCAAGCCCGAGATCAGTGAGCATCGCAGGCATGGCAAAATTGAGACTTTTGCGTGTGAAATAAAACACCCCATAGCCGACGTACATCGATAACATTAAATGCAAGCGCCAGTAACGATAAGTTGCATCAATGTCCTGTGGTTCTATAGGTGCTGATGTCGGTTTTGAAATCAGAAAACCCAGCATGCTATGTTTCTCCCTAGTGCTAAGAGATGGTATCGGAGTGATTCACCAAATGAATGAGACAAAGTTATAAGTGACTAGGAAATTTTCCTAGTTTGTTGATATTGTGAGCGGTTTTGTGGGCAAGTTAACAGTTATGCGCGTCCCAAGTGGTATTTGGCTACGCTGCGATTCAATTAAAAATGTGCCACCCAGTGCGCTGACGCGTTCTTCGATGCCGAGTAAGCCTTGACCTTTGCTGCGCCAATTGGAAGCTAAACCAATGCCATTATCACGCAGCTCGACACTGAACATGTCACCGGGAACAAGGCTTAATTGCACGGCTGATGCTTGTGCATGTTTGCACACGTTATTAAGCAGCTCTTGAATAATTCGATACAGTGTAACGGCCGTAATGTCATCTAAACGCTCTGCAAAAATTCCGAAATTCAGACGAAAATCGACGTGTCGTTCCGCAAATTTCATTTCACTTGCAAGCTGCCGAATTGCGCTCTCAAGCCCCAATTCATCAAGCGCATGAGGGCGAAGCTCGGTTAATAATTGACGTGTCGATGAGTGAATTCGTAGCGCGAGCGTGTTGATCGTCTCAGCGATGTTGGTTTGTTTTTCATTTTGTGCTAAGCGACTAGCGAGCATGGATTGGATCTGTATCGCGGTAATATTTTGGCCAATTTCATCATGCAGTTCGCGTGCAACTGATTTTCGGATTTGCTCTTCAACCTTGACTAATTGCCGAGCCAGTTGCTGTTTGTTCGCGAGTTCGATTGCCAGCTTTTGGTTAATTTTAGCTAAGCGTTGCGCCAAGAAATATTGACGGCTAATCGCGATACCAAGCCCTAAACCAACAAAAGCCTGCGTCGCTATAAAACTTTGTAGTTCAATATCGGATTCAAATGAACCTGTCATTTGCCGTGCCGTAGCAAGCAAAATACTGTTCATTAGACTAGCCAATACGCCGCCTTGCCAACCGTATTTATAAGCCATAAAAATATTGGGAAGCAGGAAAATGAGCAGGGCGATCGGTTTGAGCTGCTCTAGCAAGGTTAACTCCGCGATCAATCCGCCACTAAAAAAAAGCAAACACCACAGCAACGCAGAGGGGCGAAGTGTTACGTCCTGATGGATGAGATCGGGTGACAGTGGTCTCCAGATCTGCTGATGTAGATAATCGTACAGGAGAAACAAGAACGGAGTGAGCAGTATACCGCCGGTCAGAGCTGAAACGGTCGCTTGTGCCACGTAATGCAGTTCGAGGTTGAGCGGTTTGACCAACAGCAAAACCGAGCTCCCACATAAGATGCCGTAAACGACCGTCAACCCGGTAAGCGCCAACAGTTTTTTCCAATAAACGTGCAGTGATGTCCAGAGAGATTGAAAGGCAATCGCCAGCCAATAAGCGATCAATGCAAACAGCAGTAATAGATATTCATGAGCAGCGATAGCCAACACATGCCCGAGCAACGCCACTATAGCCATTTCGCATAAAGTGATCCCAAGCCAAAAACGACGCGGTGCAAGAGCGAGTGTGGCCAGCTTTAAGCCTGTGGGCAAAAACAGACCAGCCAGCAATAAATCAGGAGTTAAGTAGCGGCTGATGTTCCATAAACAAAACCAACCAATTGAATACAAAACGCATGCAAATGCATAGCTAAAGCCAGAGGAGAGAGACAACCGAGGTAAAGCTTCAGAAAATCGGTGATGAAAATGCATAGCCGCTTCTATAACGTCTCGTTAACCAACAGTTGGTGAGTAATAGCAAAGCGGATGAGATCCACATTGTTGGTAAGCCCCAGTTTGCTTAAAATATTTGCCCGATGCACGTGAATCGTTTTGTGGCTAATTGATAAATCGTAACCAATCTCTTTGACGTCTTTGCCTAAAATCAGGTGATCAAACACCTCTCTTTCGCGTTTAGTTAACCCTTCAAGGACAGATGGCGTACCTGAAGCATTGCTTAGGTTAATTAAGGCATCGGCACACAAATAGCGATCACCATTAGCCACGGTACGAATGGCGCTCACTAACTCCCCAGGCCCACAACGTTTTGATAAATAACCACAAGCGCCAGCTTCTAGCGCTTTACTGACAAAGGACGCTGAATCATAAATAGAGAGAATGATGGCTTTAGAGTCCGGCTGAGCGCGGCGCAGTTTCTCTAACAACACAAGCCCACTTTCGTCGGGCATTGAAATGTCGATAACTGCCACATCGATAGAAGCGTTCACCAGCGCACGAAATGCTTCGCGCGCGCTACCATACTCACTGTGGACATGAATGTCTGGTTCAACCGATAACAGTTGTGCAAAACCAGAGCGAACCATGAGGTGGTCATCCACCAAAGCAACTGAAATCATACGGGTATCCTATAGGTTTGCAGTGATAGTCGCAGATGTATCAATAAGTATCAAAAACCAGCGCAGGGGATGTGATTGCTCTCTCGAAACTTATGATCAGTGGCAGGTAGGCATTAAATGAGCGAGTTACTCGCACTACGAGGGCAGTGAAACAAAAACATCGCTTGCAGTTCGAGCCTTGAACAAGTAACGTTGCGCAGTTTTTTATACAATTCACATTTATTAAGGTACTGGTTTTGATCTCCACCGCGAATATCACTCAACAATTTGGCGCAAAGCCTCTGTTTGAAAACATTTCCGTTAAGTTTGGCGAAGGTAATCGCTATGGCCTGATTGGCGCTAACGGTTGTGGTAAGTCAACATTTATGAAGATTCTAAGCGGAGAGCTTGAACCTTCGAGTGGTAACGTTAGCTATGATCCTAACGAACGTGTGGCGAAACTAAATCAGGATCAATTCGCTTACGAAGAGTTCACGGTTATCGATACGGTAATCATGGGCCACAAAGAGTTGTGGAAAGTTAAACAAGAACGTGACCGTATCTATTCTCTGCCTGAAATGACCGAAGAAGATGGCATGAAGGTTGCGGATCTCGAAACTGAATTCGCGGAAATGGACGGCTACATGGCCGAGTCTAAAGCCGGTGAATTGTTGCTTGCGGTGGGCATTCCTCTTGAACAGCACTTTGGTTTGATGAGCGAAGTGGCACCAGGTTGGAAACTACGTGTGCTATTGGCGCAAGTTTTGTTTGCTGAACCACACATCATGCTGCTTGACGAACCAACCAACAACTTGGATATGGATACCATTCGCTGGCTAGAAGATACGCTAAACCAACGTAACTGCACCATGATCATCATCTCGCACGACCGTCACTTCTTAAACAGCGTATGTACACATATGGCTGACTTGGATTACGGTGAACTGCGTCTGTACGCGGGTAACTACGACGAGTACATGACAGCGGCATCGCAAGCGCGTGCTCGTCTGCTCTCTGATAATGCCAAGAAGAAAGCACAGATTGCTGAACTGCAAACTTTCGTTGCACGCTTTTCTGCGAACGCATCTAAAGCGAAGCAAGCGACGTCACGAGCTAAGCAGATTGACAAGATCCAATTGGACGAAGTTAAAGCGTCTAGCCGCCAAAACCCTTTCATTCGTTTTGAACAATCGAAAGAGTTGTTCCGTAACGCGTTAGAAGTTGAAAACCTTAGCCAAGGTTTTGAAAACGATCTGTTCAGTAACTTCAACGCCATTTTTGAAGTGGGCGAACGCGTAGCGATCATTGGTGAAAACGGCGTCGGTAAAACGACACTGCTTAACACCTTAGCGGGTGTACTTGAGCCTCGTAGCGGCAGCTATAAATGGTCTGAAAACGCAAACATTGGTTACTACGCTCAAGATCACGCGCACGATTTTGCCGAAGATATGAACCTGTTTGACTGGATGAGCCAATGGCGTCAAGAAGGGGATGACGAGCAAGTGATCCGCAGCTTCTTAGGGCGCATGTTGTTTGGCCAAGATGACATCAAGAAATCTGTTAAGGTCATCTCTGGTGGTGAACAAGGTCGTATGTTGCTTGGTAAGATAATGATGCATAAGCCAAACATGCTGTTGATGGATGAGCCAACCAACCACATGGACATGGAATCGATCGAATCACTCAACACGGCTTTGGAGAACTACAAAGGGACTCTGTTCTTCGTATCTCACGACCGCGTATTTGTGGATTCACTGGCAACGCGCATCATTGAAATCCGTGATAACAAACTGACCGATTTCAAAGGCACTTATGCTGAATTCTTGAAATCTCGTGGCGTAAACTGATCCACGGTTTACTCTTAAGAAAAGGCTTCCTGCGGGAGGCCTTTTTAATGCCTGCAATCTGGAACGAGCCAAAAAAATAGAGTGCATTAAAATGGAGCGCACGTTCCAATTTGGTGCGCTTTTTATGAATGCGTTTATTCTTCCATCATGCAACAACTCCCTTGATATTTATATAATTC